>USTJ01000082.1 GCA_900557585.1 uncultured Eubacteriales bacterium | reverse complement strand
AACCAACCACCACATATATGCTTGAAAGCATCTTTAAACATGCAGGCAAAAATGTTGGCATTATCGGCACAAATGGAGTGATGATAAATGGCGAAAAAATTGTTTCGAATATGACAACTCCTGATCCAATTTTTTTGCAAAAAATCCTTGCAAAAATGAGGGATGGTGGAGTGCAAATTGTTTGCATGGAAATTTCGGCTCATGCCCTTGAATTGCAGAAAAATCGCGGTGTTATGACAGACATAGCATTGTTTACAAACCTTTCACAAGACCATTTAGACTTCTTTTTGAACATGCAAAAATACTATAAAGCAAAAGCAAAACTTTTCACACCTGAAAATGCCATTATTGGGGTTGTGAATATTGATGATAAAAGCGGGGCAAAACTGTATCAAGAATCTCGAATTCCAACACTTACTTATTCGGTTTTGAAAAATAAAAGAGCAAGCATTTTTGCTGATAATATTGAAAACAAAGAAGTGGGTCAAAGTTTTGATGTTTGCGTTCTTGGAGAAAAGCAAAAAGTAAACTTGAAACTTTCGGGGCTTTTCAATGTGTCTAATGCGCTTTCAGCAATTGGTGCTGGATTTATTTATGGGCTTAAACTTGAAACAATTGTTGTTGGGCTTGAAACGCTTGAAGAGGTTGATGGAAGATTCAATCTTTATGATGTTTGTGGAAAGAAAGTTGTGATTGACTATGCCCACACTCCCGACGGCATTGAAAACATTTTGAAAAGTGCAAGACAACTTGCTGGAAAACAAAAAGTTATATCGGTGTTTGGCTGTGGTGGAAATCGCGACACAACAAAACGACCAATCATGGGAAGAATAAGTGAAGAAAATGCTGATTTCACAATTATCACAACCGACAATCCAAGATTTGAAAATCCTTTGCAAATTGCAAAACAGATAGAAGAAGGAATGACAAAGCAGTCACATTTGATTGAACTTGACCGCGAAAAAGCAATTTTCCGAGCAATTTCCATGGCTTCGAAAGGTGACTTTATTGTTGTCTCGGGAAAGGGCGCAGAAGATTATATTGACCAAAATGGCGAAAAAAGATTTTATCAAGACAAAAATGTTGTTTTGAAAATAAAAAATAATCTTGTTGGCAACAATTAGAGCAAAAGGGGTGGGAAATGTCACAATATTTCGTTTATGTTCAAGCACTTGTTTCAAGTTTTTTGTTAACTCTTATTATTTCGCCGTTTGTGATAAGTCTGCTTAAAAGAGAAAAAATTAAACAGACAATTTTGCACTATGTTGAAAATCATGCTTCAAAAAATGGGACACCAACAATGGGTGGAATCATTTTTCTTATTTCAATCAGCATTGTTGCATATATTTTTTTCGCTCACGAAAAAACTCTTGCGGGCGTGAGTTTGCTTGTTTTCATGGCATATGGTTTGACTGGATTTCTTGATGATTTCATCAAGTTTCGTTTTAAAAGAAACCTTGGGCTTCGTGCATATCAAAAAATCCTTTTTCAACTTGCGATTGCAATTACAATAGCCATTTTTGCCTATAAAAATCAATATGTTGGTGGAAAAATGATTGTTCCATTTTCAAACAAAACAATTGATATTGGTTGGTGGATTATTCCAGTTATTGTGTTTGTTTTCTTGGCTTGCACAAACAGTGTGAATTTGACTGATGGACTAGACGGTCTTGCAAGTTCAACCACAATGTGCTATACAATTTCAATTGTTGCAATCATGTTTTTGATGATGTCAAAGAGACTAGACAGTGCGTCAACACTTTATATTGCAGAATATAAAAACCTTATTGTTCTTGGCTTTGTTGTGATTGGTGCAATGCTGTGCTTTTTGGTGTTTAATTGTTTTCCGGCAAAAATCTTTATGGGCGACACAGGCTCGCTTGCTCTTGGTGCGTTTGTTGCGTGCATTGCAATTTTTTCTCGCATGACGCTTTATATTCCAATTCTTGGCTTTATGTTTGTTTTGAGTGCGTTGTCAGTTATAATTCAAGTTGCATATTATAAAATGACAAAAAAGAGAGTGTTTCTGATGGCGCCACTTCATCATCACTTTGAAAAGAAAGGTGTTCATGAAGTTCGAATTTCAGTCGTTTATAGTGTGATTACAATTTTGCTGGGGGCTGGTTCGTTTTTGCTTGAAATGCTCTGATGTCGTGGGCGGTGCCCGAAGGAGCAGATGTGAAAGTTGTAATCATTGGAAATGGCACAAGTGGAAAAAGTGCAATGAAAATGCTGAAGAAGTTGAAGTTTGATGTTTTTTTGATTGATGAAAAGAAAGTGAAAATTTCAAATCGACTTAAAGAAAAACTTTTGCAAAATTTGGATTTGCTTGTTTTGAGCCCTGGGGTTTCAATTGAAAATCCTTTTGTTGTGTGTGCAAAACAAAACGGTGTTGAGGTTGCAAGTGAACTTGAAATTGGTGCAAGAATGCTTGCATGTGATTTTATTGCCGTTACTGGAACGAATGGAAAAACTACAACAGTTTCGCTGATTAAAAATTTGCTTGAAGGGGAGAACAGAAAGGTATATGCAGGGGGAAACATTGGAATTGCTGTTTCCTCTTTTTCGCATGAGACCGAGAAAAATGACAAGGTTGTTTTAGAGGTTTCAAGTTTTCAACTTGAATCTACAAACTATTTCAAACCAAAAGTCGCGGTTTTGCTTAACATTGCACCCGACCATTTGAATCGTCACAAAACAATGGAAAACTATGTTCAAGCCAAACTTAAAATTTTGAAAAATCAAACAAAAAACGATTTTGCAGTTATAAATCTTGATGACGAGGTTTTGTGTGGTCAAGACCTTTCTTTTGTGCATTCGCAAATATATTATTTTTCAACCAAAAATGAGTGCAAAGGTTGTTATTGCAAAAATGGTTGCATATATTTTAGTGATGGCGTTGTTTCTCGTTTTATCATGCGTGCGTCAGACATTTATCTTCGCGGAGAACACAATCTTTCAAATGTTCTTGCAGGGCTTCTTGCTTCGATTTTATATGGAGAAAATATAGATTCTTTGAAAGAAAAAGTAAAGGCTTTTAAAGGTGTTTCGCATCGTCTTGAATTTGTTGCAGAGATAAATGGCATAACGTTTATAAACGACAGCAAAGCCACAAACATTGCAAGCACAATTGTTGCAATAAAGGCAATGAAAGAACCAACAACATTGATTCTTGGTGGAAGTGATAAAGGGCTTGACTATGATGTTTTGTTTGAAAACCTTTCACCAAACATTAAAAATATTGTTGCTGTTGGGGAGACCAAAGAAAAGATTTTGCAAAGCGCAAAAAAGTTTAATGTTATAAATGTTTTTCAAACAAAAACCTTTAAAGAAGCAGTGTTTTTGGCGTTTGAACTTTCAAACGAAAATGAAACAGTTTTGCTTTCGCCTGCCGCTGCAAGTTTCGACATGTTTGCCAACTTTGAAGAGCGGGGAAAAGTTTTTGTTCGAATTGTTCGGGAGATTGCAAAAATTGAAAATCGCAAAATTCGAAATCAAAAAACAAAAAAAATTCAGAATTGATTTTCTGCTTGTTTTTTGTGTTTTGTTTTTGGTTGGTATTGGGGTTTTAATGGTATATTCGGCATCGTTCTATCAAGCCGAACTCACATATCATAACAAATTCTTTTTCATGAAAAAACAAATCATTGGCGCATTTATCGGATTTTGCGGAATGATAGGGCTATACTTTTTTGACTATGAGAAACTAAAAAAACTAAAATGGGTTTCAATCATACTCTCTACCGTGCTTCTTGCGCTTGTTTTCATTCCGCATGTTGGCGTAAAGGTATATGGTGCAAAAAGATGGATAAACCTTGGATTTTTCACTTTGCAACCAAGCGAAATTGCAAAGTTTGGGTTTGTCTTGTTTGCCTCTGCAAGTTTGTCGCAAGCAAGCAGAAAAGTTAAAAGTTTTCGCGGAATTTTGCCAACAATTTTGGCTGGCTCACTCATGTGTCTTCTCATTATTATGGAGCCGAACATGTCAATCACGATTTGTGTTGGCGTTACAATGATAAGCATGCTTTTCGTTGGTGGTGCAAGTTTGAAGCACTTTTTGCTTATGCTTGTTCCGCTTGTTCTGCTTGTTCCGGTTTTGATTATCATAGAGCCATATCGACTTCGCCGTCTTGTTGCGTTTTTGGATCCTTTTGCTTCGGCAAACAGTGAGGGCTTTCAACTTGTTCAGTCGCTTTATGCAATTTCAAGTGGGGGGCTTTTTGGTGTTGGGCTTTTCAATTCTCGCCAAAAATATTTGTTTTTGCCGTTTGCGGAATCTGACTTTATTTTTTCAATTGTTGCAGAAGAATTTGGCTTTGTTGGCTCGGCATTTATCATTGCAATTTTCTTGATTATAATCATTCGTGGTATCAAGATTTCACTTCACGCTCCTACGCGTTTTGGAACCTATCTTGCAAGCGGTATTGTGTCTGTCATAGCAGTCCAAATGCTAGTAAATATCGCGGTTGTGTCTGGAAGCATACC
>USTJ01000081.1 GCA_900557585.1 uncultured Eubacteriales bacterium | reverse complement strand
TCACGCCACTTTCAATATCTGTTGCAGAAGAAACCGTTTCTCCTGTTGCCGATGAAGAACAAACCAAGAAAAAAGACATTTTTGAAATTTTGGATTATTTCGACATTTCACAAGAAGGCTATATCTTCAAAAAAAATGATTTCATCACAAACTATGGTTCAAACGGAAACAGCCTTGCGCTCTACACCAACCGAACCGTTACAATAAACACTGTTGAACCAGCAAACGGAAACCTTACATACACCTTTTCTGTTGCAATCAACTCTCTCACAACAATAAAACAACTTGAAGACAATGGCTATATCTATCGCGACCCACTTAACAATGAAATTATCTCATATGTTCTTGATATCAACGGCAAAACCGACGACATTGAAAACTATATCTATTTGAACCTTGAAATTCACTATCCTCCTTCCGAGGACAGACCTGGTGGATACAACGAAACACTTGAACTTCCATTTTATATTGTTCAAACTCCAACAAACTTTGAAAAAGAAAATTCAAGTGCAACAAACGAGTTCATTTTGTGGAAATATGTATACAACAACCAACCAATTACAACAACAGCACCAGGAAACGGCGAAACTTTCACAACCTTGAACCTCACCTTCCCATCTGGAACAAAACTTAACCCAGTTTATGTAAAGTTCATCTATTGCGGAGAGCACTATGAAATTTATCGCTATTCATATGAAGAAGCCGGCGAAAAAATTACAAAAACATTCAACTCTGCAAACGATGAAGAAATCGACATTACTGAACTTTCATTCAATAAATCTGGAACCTATACAGTTCGCATTTTCGATAAAACTGTAAATTCCTCTTGTCCAAACAAGAACTTCTATGAATATAAGTTCATTATCAAAAACACTTCCCTTTCAACTGACGGATTTTTCATTAACGCCCAAGACGAAAGCGGAAATCCAATCATGAACGGACAATACACCAACAGCAATGTTACAACAATTTTCGAAAACTGGACATCAGATTTCAAAAGCCAAGTGCACAAAATCACAGTGATTCGTGCATATCAACCATCAATCAGTGAAAACATTCCTGTTGAAAAAACCTATCTTCCAGAAGAACTTCCTTCTTCTCTCACCTTTTCAGAAGACGGAACCTATGACATTAAATTTGAAAACCGCCGTGGCGACATTTTATCAGAATATAAATTTGTTATCACAAAAAGCATTAAAACCTCTTTCAAAATTGGCGACACAATCTATCGCATTGCCGATGACGAGGCATCAAACGAAACAAAAGAATTTTCAATTGATAACACAGCAACTTCAACCTATAATGGAATTCTTGGAAAAACAAACTTCTCCTTCAACATTCTTGTTGCGCGAAGCGAACCAAGCATTGTTGGTGTTTCAAACAACGAAAGAACTTCAAATGCAGTGAACCTTAAGGTTTATGGCGTTGGAAAAATTGATGTTTACATTTCTTTGAACGGAACTCAAATGATGCTTGAAACCGAATATGAAAACGGAGGACGCCTTCCAACCCTTACAGAGCAAGGAAGTTATTTCATTAAAGTTACCGACGAAATGGGTTCTGTAACAACAAAAACCTTCACAGTTACAATGAAACTTAACACAGCATCTATTATCTTGATTGTAATTGCATCAATCGCACTTGTCGGACTTGTTGTGTTCATCATCTTCTCTCGTGGAAAAGTTAAAGTTAGATAGAAAAAAGGCTTGCAAAACGCAAGTCTTTTTTATTGCCTGTTTTTTTGTCTGTCACTAGCAATTGCTCAATTTTTCCACTATGCAAACCCTTACCTTACTATTCACTTTTTGTGATAATCATCTTTTATGCTTCCTCATTATATTTATAGTTCTTCTGCTGTTTTTTCAAAAACAATATAACAAATAAATGATTTTTTTTGAATTTTGCCCTGAAGAGTTTCAAAAAAACATCTTATTTAAAATTAAAACAACCATTTCACCAACTTTGCCGGTTTAGCCACGCATATATGATTTCACAATATAAAAAACACTTGTGCATTCAATAACCAGTTTACATTGATATTTCATATCATGAAACATGGACAAAAGCATTCTTTTTTATGACAGTGGAATTGGCGGTCTTTCCACCCTTGCAAAAACCATTCAAATTCTTCCAAATGAAAAATATATCTATTTTGCCGACAACCTGCACGTTCCCTATGGCAACCGCACAAATCAAGAAATTTGCGACCTTGTTTATGCAAATATTTTGGCACTTTTAAAGCGTTTTAAAGTCAAACTTATTGTGATTGCATGCAACACCGCAACAAGCCTTGCAATTGACTTTTTGCGTTCAAAAATCCAACTTCCAATAATTGGAATAGAGCCCGCTGTGCGCGTTGCCGAAAAGAAAAGCAAAACCAAAGAGATTTTGGTGATTGCAACAAAAGCAACAATTTGTTCAAAGCGCTATTTTTTGCTTTCAAAATCAGTTTCATGCAAAGTTCACTCTTGCTTTTTGCCATCTCTTGCAAGCAAAATTGAACGTGGACTTATTTTTGGCGGATTGAACATTGATGCTGAAACAAATTTCATCAAAAAAACTCTTGAAAAATTTCCAAATATCGACCAAATCGTGCTTGGTTGCACACATTATAGCCTTGCCCAAGATAAACTGAAAGAACAAATAAATATTCCGCTTTCAGATGGCAATTTTGGCGTTGCAAAAAACATTAAACGCACTCTTGAAAAACAAAACATTCTTCGAAAAGAAGGGTTTTTAAACCTTCAAATTGTTTTGTCCAAAAACAGCCCTCTTCTTTCAAAAAAATATCATGAAATTATAGAAAAACAAATATTGCACCAGTCTTAACCTAAAAAATTGCAATATTTTCATATTTTACTTGCAAATTGGCAATGTGTGTGCTAAAATTACACTCGAATTAAAAATAAAGGAGAACAAGCATGCCTAACATTAAATCTGCAAAGAAAAGAGTTGATCTTAATGAGAAAAATAAAGCAATGAACAAGTCATATAAATCTGAACTTGCAACTGCAATGAAAAAATATGTTAAAGCAGTTGAAGCCGGAGATAAAGACCTTGCAACAAAATTGTTGCCTGAAACATTTGCTATTCTTGATAAGAATGTTGCAAGAAACATCATTCACAAAAACAAGGCTGACAGAAAAAAGGCTGAATTTAACGGAATGCTTCAAAAAATGAACGCAAAAGTTGAAGAACCAAAAAAGGCTGTAAAGGCTGAAAAAGTTGAAGCAACAAAAGTTGAAGTTGAAGAAAAAGCAGAACCTGCTAAAAAACCTGCAAGAAAAACTGCAACCAAAAAAGCAACTGAAACCGACGCTGAAAAACCTGCAAAGAAAACAACAAGAAAAACTGCAACTAAAAAAGCGGAATAGTTCTTTATAAAAATCGCACTCAAATTTGAGTGCTTTTTTTATGCCCGTTTCTCCCCCACCAAATCACAAAATCACGTTCCAACGCCGTGTTACAACATAAATATATTCAATATGAGAAGAAATTCATAAAAAATAGACCGTTTTAACACAAACAGTTTAACAAAACTTGCAATGTTTCCATATTGCACACGAACTCACAATGCTTCAATGAATATAAAATTTACAATATTTTCACAAATAAAACGCACAAAAAATAAAGCACCAATTGATGCTTTATTTTTCTATTTATTATCTTTGTCAGACTTTTCATCTGGTTTTTGATTTTCATTTGAAACCTCTTCAGTGTCATTTTTAAGTTTTTGGTCTATAAAATCGTTCAACTCTTCCGAGTCGTCACCAATATTTTTTGCAATTTTTATTACGATTTTATCAAGGTTATGACCATTCAAAGTCTTTTTGCTTTTGTTTTGAAGAGCATGGAAGATTAAAACGAACACAAACGACATCACCATGAACAAAACAATTGTAATGAACACTGCAAGTTTGTCGTTTAGATATACACCATAAAAATCTGCCGAGCCATTATCCTTTTCCATTTCAACAACAAAGTAGTTGTCAAAAATCAAAGTTTGAAGCGCAGAATACACATTTGCAAGGTTTTGTTTGAAATTAGCATTGCCCTCTATAACATCAATCGTGTCATTTATGGTATATGTAATGTTGTCTTTTCCGTCATATTCATTCAGCCCAACAGTGACAAATTTTTCATATGAACCACTGAAAAAGTTGATGACATTTATATTTTTTGCCATGAAAACCGCATGGTCACTTTCAAGCCCAACATGGGTGTATGAAAGTCCGTTTGGGCTTTCTTCTGAAAAGTGCATCACATTTTTAAGTTGCAAATTTTTGAAACTTGGAAGCATTTTTGAAACAAATTTTGTTTGTGAAGAAGAAAATTCGTTCACATAGAAATAGTTGAAATCGCCAAGTCCAATCTTGTCAACATTTATCACCGCAAGAATATCTTTTGCGCTGGCATTAGAAATGTCTTGCATATAGAATTTTGAACCAGCATAAGAATTGTTGCTTGCGCCAAAGAAAACAATTTCAATTGTGAAGCCCGCA
>USTJ01000080.1 GCA_900557585.1 uncultured Eubacteriales bacterium | reverse complement strand
AAGTGGTCCTGCAATTGAAAAAGCAAGCGACCTTGCTGCCATTTTGACAAAACTCAACGAAAATGATGTTTTGTTTATTGATGAAATTCATCGTTTAAATCACAAGGTTGAAGAAATTTTATATCCAGCAATGGAAGACTTTGCTCTTGACTTTATGGTTGGAGAAGGCCCTTCTGCACGCTCTGTTAGAATAAATCTTCCAAAGTTTACGCTTATTGGTGCAACAACCAAGGCAGGAATGCTAACAGGCCCTCTTCGTGACCGTTTTGGTGTGATTTGCCGTTTGGAAATTTATTCGCCAGAAGACCTTGCAAAAATTGTTTCGCGGTCTGCAAAAATTTTGGGCTCAGAAATTGACGGTGATGCTGCACTTGAAATTGCAAGAAGAAGCCGTGGAACCCCAAGAATTGCAAACCGACTTTTGAAAAGAGTTCGCGACTTTGCAATGGTGATGGGCTCTGGAAAAATTGATAAAAAAATAAGCAAACTTGCTCTTGACCGAATGGAGGTTGACAGCCTTGGTCTTGACAATGTTGACCGCAACATTTTGGAAGCCATGATTGTGAAATTTGGTGGACGTGCGGTTGGACTTGACACAATTGCTGCCGCAACCGGTGAAGAGCAATGCACAATTGAAGATGTATATGAGCCATATCTCATGCAAATTGGCTTCATTGCAAGAACTCCAAGGGGAAGAGTTCCGCTTCCAAAAGCCTATGAACACCTTGGAATTGAATATAATGCCTAGACAAAGCCGTTTTAATGGTATATAATCTGCTGGAAAAATAAAGAAAGAGAGAAAAATGAACACTAAAGATTTTTATTATGATTTGCCCGAAGAACTTATTGCTCAAACCCCAGTTTATCCACGAGACAGTTCAAGAATGCTTGTTTATCATCGTGACAGTGAATTGGTTGAGCATAAGATTTTTCATGACATTTTAAATTATTTGACAGACAATGATGTTCTTGTTGTGAACAACACTCGCGTTATTCCTGCAAGAATTTTTGGAACCAAGCGTGACACTGGTGCAAGAGTTGAGTTTTTGCTGTTGAAAAGAGAAAGTTTAACCGACTATGAATGCCTTGCAAAACCAGGCAAGAAAGCAAAGGTTGGAACAATTTTTGATTTTTCAGACAACATGTTTCTTGAAGTTATTGAAGAAAGAGAAGAAATTGGAGGAAAACTTGTTCGTTTCACCGTTAAAAACGGAACACTTGAAGCCGAACTTGACCGCATTGGAGAAATGCCTCTTCCACCATATATTCACGAAAAACTTGAAGACCAAGAACGTTATCAAACAGTGTATAACAAAATTCCAGGTTCAAGTGCTGCGCCAACTGCTGGGCTTCACTTTACCAAAGAACTTTTGCAAAAACTTAAAGACAAGGGCGTAAAAATTGAAACTGTGCGCCTTGATGTTGGGCTTGGAACTTTCCGCCCTGTAAGTGTTGAAAATGTTGAATCTCATCACATGCACAGTGAAAAGATTGTGATTGACGAGGCAACTGCTTCGCGACTTAATGAATATAAAAAACAGGGCAAGAGAATTGTTGCAGTTGGAACAACCTCTGTTCGAACTCTTGAAAGTGCAGCAGTGGAAAAGGGAAAACTTGAACCGGTGAACAAAGAAACAAACATTTTCATTTATCCGGGCTATCAGTTCAAATTTGTTGATGCGCTCATCACAAACTTCCACTTGCCAGAAAGCACTCTTATAATGCTTATTTCAGCATTTATCGGTTCAAGAGAAAAAACTCTTGAAATTTATAACACCGCAGTCAAAGAAAAATATCGTTTTTTCAGTTTCGGTGATGCAATGTTTATTGAATAAAGGAAAAATATGGAAAAATTCGAATTTACTGTAAAAGAAAAATCATCAAACACATTTGCAAGATGTGGAACACTTAGAACTCCTCATGGTGACATTCAGACCCCAGTTTTCATGCCAGTTGGAACTCGTGCAACCGTGAAGGCTGTTGAACCAAGAGAACTTGAAGAACTTGGTGCACAAATCATTTTGTCAAACACATATCATTGCTATTTGCGCCCAGGTGCCGACCTTGTTGCAAAAGCGGGTGGACTTCACAAGTTCATGAATTGGAACAAGCCAATTTTAACAGACAGCGGTGGCTTTCAAGTTTTCTCTCTTGCAAAACTCAACAAAATCACCGATGAAGGGGTAGAGTTTAAATCGCATCTTGATGGCAGTTCACATTTCTTTACTCCTGAAAAATCAATGGAAATTCAAAACAAACTTGGTTCAGACATTATCATGGCGTTTGACGAATGTTCAACCTATGGCGTGACCTATGAATATGCAAGAAAAGCGTTGGACAGAACTAAAAAATGGCTTGCTAGATGCTATGACTATCACAAAAATGACAATCAAATGCTTTTTCCAATTGTTCAAGGAAACTTTTTCAAAGACCTTCGCAAAAAAGCACTTCAAGACATTCAACCATATGTGAAAGTTGGCTTTTCAATTGGAGGACTTTCAGTTGGTGAACCAAAAGATGTGATGTATGACATTATGGACGAACTTGCTCCACTTTATCCAGAAGACAAGGCTCGTTATTTGATGGGTGTTGGAAGTCCAGACTGCCTTGTAGAGGGTGTTATTCGTGGAATTGATATGTTCGATTGCGTTCTTCCAACAAGAATTGCAAGAAACGGTTCTGCATTCACTCACACAGGAAAAATTGTTGTGAAAAACGGAAAATATAAAGAAGATTTCACGCCTCTTGATGAAAAGTGCAATTGCTATTGTTGCAAAAACTTTACAAAGGCATATCTTCGCCATTTGTTTAATGTTGACGAAATTTTGGGTGCGCAACTTCTTTCAATCCATAACCTTTCATATTTGACCGATTTGATGTCTGACATCAGACAGGCGATAAAAGAAGACCGTCTTCTTGAATTTCGAGACCAGTTCTATAAAGAGACAGGCTACGATAAACTTTAAAACAAAAATTGACACTTTTGTGGATTTTTTTACAATAAAATGCTTGTGGAAACGCGAAAGTGTGTGATAAACTATTTTCATTAAATAAAGGAGAAATAAAATGCTTAATTTATTACTTGATGGTTCAACCGAGACCACAACAAAAAATCAAGGCGGTTCTTGGTGGATATATCTCATTTTGCTTGGACTTGTTGTTTTGATGCTTGTTCTTCCAACAATCACAAATCGTAAACGTATGAAAGAATATGACCAAATGGTTAACGCTCTTCATGTTGGCGACACTGTTAGAACTGTTGGTGGCGTGATTGGAAGAATCACAAAAATCAGCGAAAAAGACGGTGTAAAAACTTTCATTTTGGAAACTGGTGCAAAAAACAACAAAACAACAATGGAGTTTGACATTGGCTCTGTTGGAACAGTTTTGAAATCAACTGCAAAGCCAGAAGAAAAAGCCCAAAAAGAAGAAAAGAAAGAAGAGCCAAAACCTGAAGAGGTAAAGGTGGGCGAAAAGGCAGACGAAACTTTGGAAGCACCAGAATCACCAGAAGCACCAGAAGCAGAAGAAGCAAAAGATGCTGAAAAAGTTGAAGAAGCAAAACCTGAAAAACCAGCAAAAAAAGCAAAATCAAAAAAGAAATAAACAAATTAAAACAGCGTTGATTCGCTGTTTTTTTTGTGCAAAAAATTGATGTATAAAAAGCGTAAAAAGATATTGTCATAATATAGATTATGTTTTGCCGTTGATAATTTTTGTCTTTAAGCGGGGTTGATGATACAGGGGATAATCATTTTATATTATAATTTGTCTTTTCCGTTGTTCTATTTTTTGTTTGTTCGCCATAAAATGTACAGAAGGTGGAAAACGGCATGAAAACTGAAACACAAAAACAAAACGAAGGAATAATCAAACAAAACATTTTCAGATATTTAAAGGCTCTTTTTGTTTCGCTTATTATTACTTTTGCGTGCATTATTTTGTTTGCGTTCATCATCAAGTGGGCATCACTTCCAGACAAGGTGATAAGCCCTGTGAACATGGCAATCAAGGCGATAAGCGTGTTCTTTGGTGCAATGGTTTTGACAAGAAACTCAACGAAAGGAATGCTTCAAGGTTTGCTTTTTGCGGGCATCTATACAATTTTGGCATTCACAATCTTTTCAATTTTGGCGCAAAAACTCACTCTTGGACTTGGGCTTATTGCCGACCTTGCATTTGCAGTTGTTGTTGGTGCAATTGGCGGGGCAGTAGGAGTGAACGTGAAAAAGAATAAATAGAAATAAAGCCATCCATTCGGGTGGTTTTTTATTTTAAAAGTGGTCGTGCATGGTAAAAAATTATAATGAAAAGTGGTTTTCATCAAATATTTTCAAAGTTTTTTGTCAATAATTCATGAAAATGTGTGGCATTATGCAAAATTTCATCAAGTATTTTTCGGAAAAGATTGACCAAATGCTTTTTCATATTGTATAATGTTGCCAAAATGAAATGTAAGGACGAAAATTAGATGAAACCTATAAACAAGAAAGTTGCGAAAGTATTTATCATTTTGGTTGTCATTGCTTTGGTTGTTGGCTCGCTTTTTG
>USTJ01000079.1 GCA_900557585.1 uncultured Eubacteriales bacterium | reverse complement strand
CAAAATTCGTGAACGCAACATTCACAATCAACGCTTCTGCATACTTCAAGAATGCAACAAGCGCAACCACTCTTGGCTCGTTGACATCTGGAACAGACGGCGGAACAGCAACTGGCGGAACCTTCTATCATGGCTTCACTGGAACAGCAACTGCAAGTGCAAAAACCAATTACAAATTGGTTGGCTGGTATTCAAACACAGCATGCACTTCAACAGCATCTGCTTCTGTTGCCGGAACTGCTGGTTCAACAACAAACAGATACGCTTTGTTTGAGCCTGACACCTACAACGTAACATGGCACCCTAATGGCGGAGCATGGCAGTCTGCTTCTGGTTCATTCATTTATCGTGCACAACCTGAGATTTCAACATCAAATTATAAAACCATTTCATATTACAAGACTTGGACAGGAACAATTGCATTCCCAACCGAGCCAACAAGAACTGGATATGGATATGTATTCGCTGGTTGGTTCACAGCATCAACTGGTGGAACACAAGTTACAACAGCAACCGTATACAGTTTGAATGGTGGAACCGTTGACAAATCGTTCTATGCACATTGGCTTAAAGAAATCACTGTTTCAGACTATTACAGAACTCCACAAGCAATGCATGCTGGAACAAGTGCAACAGCATCATTTGGTTCAAGCAGAACTTCTGCACAAGCAAGTGAAGGTGGTTCAATCACTCTTACTGCAACAAGCAGAACGCCAAACTATATCTTTGTTGGTTGGTATTCAACAGCAGAATATACTGGAACTGCTCTCTCAACAAGCACAGAGTATACATTGACCAATGCTAATATCACTGCTGGAATGACAGTTTACGCTATTTACAAACCTGATAGCAAACAAGCAACTGTAAAGACCTATACTCTTGGTGGTGCTTCTGTTTACTCTAACACCGCAACTGGACTTACAGGCACAGTTGTAAAGATTGGTTCAGAAACAGTTACAACAATTTCTGCTTTAAGCGGAACATTCACTGCATACTATGGTGGATCATATGTTCTCACAACAACTGCTTCAACCTATTATGAAGTGAAAGGATTCATTGCTGGTTCAACTACAACCCCAACCGAATCTTCAAGTCTTACAAAGGCTGGTTCATCATACACCGTAAGTGCATACTCAACTACAAACATTCAAACACTTATTCGTGGTGTTGAACTTACAATCACATATAATGCAAATGGCTTGACTGGCGTTACAATGCCAACAAGCGTAAAAGCAAGATATGGAACAACAGTTTCTGGAACATATGGCTTCAACGCCTATGCAGACACTGCTGAAACCTATAAGCACACAGGTTGGTCTGCAACCGCGAGTGGTTCTGTTGCATACACAAGAACAGACGCAAACTATAAGTCAACAGCAACTTACAGTTTCACTCTTTCAACAAGCATTGCAACAGTAAACAAAACTGCAAAAACAGCAACAATCTATGCTTCTAAATCAACTCCTGCAATTTGGGTTAAATATTCAAATGCATCTGGCGTTCTTGCTCTTGACAGTGCGCCTCGCGGAGCCGCTTCGTTCACTGCTGTAAAAACAACAATTTCTGGACTTTCTGGACTTACTGCTGTTAACGCAGTGCTCAAAGCAAACCTCACTCTTGGTGGAGACTTCTCTGCAACATCTATTTCAGGCTCGTTCACTCTTACCGGTTCTGGCAAGACATTGACATTTGCTTCTGGAAACAGATTCTTCACAGCAACAACCACCAACATTCATACAATCACTCTTACTGGTGATGTATGCTTCAAAGTTGCTTCGGGCAAAACACTCAACATTGGAAATAGCAGTGCAACATCTAACACAACAGTTATTTCTAGTGCCGCTCCTTCAGCAACTTCTAACGAAACAAAATCTATCTTCGTTGTAAATGGCGGAACTCTTAACATTCACAGAACTTCAATCACCAACTATACAGTAGGTGCTTCGGGTGGTAACGGAGGCATTGTTTACGCAACAAACAGTGCAAAAGTTACAACTTCATATCTCACTGTTTCTGGTGGAACTGCAAATGGTAACAGTTTGTTCTATATCAACTCAAGCACAATGGGCATGACAAACTGCAACATCACTGTTGCAACTGCTTCAAGTTCATTTAACGGAATCTTCTATAACGAGAAGTCAAGTCTCACTTTGACTGGTGGCTCTATCAATGCAAACGGACAAAGAGTTGTTTACGAAGTTGGCGACACAACTTCTGCAACAACAACAATTTCTGGAACAACCATTGTTGGATCTGCTTCTTAAAAGTAACTGCTTTGCAAACTTCGGTTTGCAAAGCAAGACTTCTTTGTTTGTTTAAAAATCTTCAAAAAAGGCGAAAATTTGCTTTTCAATGCCACTTTGCTGTTCTTTGTTATAAGTTAAAGTTTTTAAAACAAAAACAACTTTAAATCACAAAAAAGAGCGCTCAATCGTGTTTTTAAAATTGTTTGCGCTTTGAAAACGATAACAAACTAATAAAGCACTGCAAAGTGGCATTGAAAAGCAAATTTGACCCCGATTTGATTGTTTAAAAACAAAGATTTCTTTATTTGCGTTTGAAAAAGTTTCATCGTGACAAGCAAGATGAATTGCAAATTGTTTTTGAAAGATATGAAACGCACTTTCAAAGAAAATATTTCAAGTTTCAAAAAATGTTATTTTTGCTAAAAATCAAGAAAACTGTTCAAAGAAAATGAATTTTTCCTTTCTTTGCACAAATTTTCAAAATAAAAAAACAAATGTGAATTGATACCGCACATTTGCCTGTTTGTTCACTTTCTTTTGCTCTTTGCTTTGCAAAAACCCGATACCATTTTTGCCTGCAATGGGCAGGGGAAAGAAAAACAAACAAAATCTTTGTGAATATTGCTGTTTTTGAACCGATACCAATCAAAAATAGTAAAAATCACAATATTTTGAATTTTTTGCACAAAACCGCAAAAATTTCATTCTTTTTGCTTCAACTTTTCAAAATTCTTTACTAAAAATATCATTTTTTCACAAGCAACCTCGCTTGTAATTTGATTATGAAACTAAACATAAAAAATGTCATGACTCTTTTTGTCATGGCATTTTTTATGTTTTGTTCCACCTTTTTACGAGTTGGTGGAAAACTTATTGACAAATTATGTGTTTATTTGTTAAAATAAAGATATAAGAACATTTTTGGCTTTTCAAAGAAAAAATGTAATTTGATTGTCAAAATGCAATTTAATTTAAAAAGGAAAAACAATGGAAAAAACTGTAAATAACTATTATAAAGCCGTTTCAATTTTGTGCTATATTTTCGCTTCTATTTTGGTTGTAACTTGCGTTTTGGGACTTATTGGACTAAGTTCCTCAAACGAATTGTTTGTCCAAATGTATAACGAATATATTGCTCAAGGTCTTGAACCAGCAATGGCACAAGCACTTGTTGAACAAGTTAAAAACACTGTATATGCTTTGTTTATTGTTGGAATCATTTCAGCCGGCTTCACCTATGCCGAAGGTGCAATTTTCGGAAAACTTACAATCATGGACGACAAGAAAGCATATGAAAAATATTCATTTGCTCTTGCATGGATTATTGTTTCATTCTTCTTTTGCGGACTTTTGATTGCTGGTCTTGCTCTTGCTGGACTTCTTGCAGTTCAAAAGAAACAAAAAGAAAGATATCTTGCTGGCGATCCAAATCTTGCAAATGTTGCAAGCGGTGTTCAAGGCGCTCAAACAGCACCAGTTTCTCCTGTTGCACCTGCAAAGAAAGAAGAAACAAACTATTCTCTTGAAAACATGGAAAAAGTTCGCGAACGCCTTGTAAAACTTCAAGAAATCAAAGAACTTGGCGCTCTTACAGATGAAGAGTTCAATAAAATCCGTTCAGAAATCATGAAATCTTTTGCTCCTGCAAAGAAAGAAGAACCAGTTGCAGAAGAAGCACCAGTTGTGAACCCTGTCGACGAAAAGAAAGCAAAACGCCTTGCAAAACTTGACGAACTCAAAGCATGTGGGGCAGTTTCAGAAGAAGAATATGCAACTTTGAAAGAAAAAATCGACAAAGAATAATCACTTCAATTTTTAAAGAAGAGTCAATTTGGCTCTTCTTTTTTTGTGCCATGGTTTTTGCTTTTTTCGAAAAAGTGCAAAAAAAAGCAAACAATGTTTAAAAATGTGAAATTTTGCAGTTTTTGGTGGATTTTGAAATTTCGCACGCGGGAGTTTTTGTTGACATTATATAACAATAGTTATATAATTTTAGCATGAAAAGCATCTATGTTTACAATCCCGAAAGCGGAAATGGCAAGATTTTGAAAAGCAAAAACTATATTTTGTCATGCCTTCGCGAAAAATATGGCAATGTTGAAGAACGCCCAACAACAAAGGCGGGTGACGCATGCATTTTTGCAAAAGAGGCTTGCGGAAAATATGACTATTTCTTTGTTTCTGGGGGCGACGGAACCCTGAACGAGGTTATAAATGGCATGGGCGAAAGCGAAAACAAGCCAATCATTGGCTATATTCCAACCGGAACAACCAACGATGTTGCTCGCTCGCTTCACATTCCTCGAAA
>USTJ01000078.1 GCA_900557585.1 uncultured Eubacteriales bacterium | reverse complement strand
AAAGTCATTGTTCTAACAAAGCGCCCAGCATGTGTGAAAGACATTATCACGCTTGATTTTGACAAAAACCTTACGCCTTTCGAACGCAGAAAAGACAAACTTTTCAACACCTATTTCAACAAGGTTTGGAGCACTTTAAATGAAGAATAAACCAGTTTACTCTCCTGCTCACAAAAAATATTTGAAAGGTTTAAAAGTCAAAGCATTTTCAGTTCACACAGTGCGCATTTTGCTTTTGGTTTTGATTTTCGGAATATGGGAACTTTCGGCATCTTCTGGGCTTGTTGACCCATTTATCACATCTTCACCATCAAGAATAATAAAGCAACTTGAAATTTTAATGAAAGATGGTTCACTTCTTCACCACTCTTGGGTAACGCTTTATGAGACCCTTTTGGCATTTTCAATCAGCACCATTATCGGAACACTTGTCGCAATTGCGCTATACGGCATGCCACCAGTGAGAAAAGTTCTTGAACCATATCTTATTGTTTTGAACTCTCTTCCAAAAATTGCTCTTGGACCACTTATCATTGTTTGGATGGGAACAGGCACAAAATCTATTGTTGCAATGGGATTTTTAATCTGCATTGTCATTACAACAATTTCAATGTTGAATGGCTATTTATCAATTCCAAAAGACAAGATTTTGCTTTTAAAAACAATGGGAGCAAACAAATTTCAAATTCTTTATAAACTGATTATTCCAGCAACAAACAAAGACTTTGTTTCGGTTTTAAAAATCAATGTTGGAATGAGTTGGGTTGGCGTTGTAATGGGAGAATATCTCACAAGTAAAGCCGGTCTTGGATATCTTATCGTATATGGCGGACAGGTTTTTAAACTCGACCTTGTAATGTGTGCAATTTTAATACTCTGCCTTCTTGCTGGGCTTATGTATGGGCTTGTTGCACTGCTTGAAAAGTTTATAAACCGCCGTCAATGATTCACTTTATTTTTTCTAAAATCAATTTCTATAACAAAAAGAGCCACCAATCGGTGGCTCTTTTTTGTGTTACTCTTTATCATCATTTGCTTGAACTTTCTTTAAAACTGCATTAAACTTTTTGTCTTCAAAGAACAAGTCTTGCTTTTCGCCTTTTTTAACATTTTGCATTGCTTTTATCTGATATAACTGAATGTTTTCTGTTTCTTTATTTTCTGAAATGGTGTTTTCATTTTCTTTTGTTTCACCACTAACTTCATTGCTTATAAAACTGCTTGTTCCCATGTTAAGTGTCAAAGCAGGAGCAATTCCGATTGAGTAGTCATCAACATCATATTCTTTATATTGTTTTCCAGTTTCATTCACACCCCACATCACATCACTTCCACCTGATGATGGTGAACGCAACCACCAACGTCCTTTGCCAAGACGCGCAGAACTTGTGCTATAATATGCCCCATTTGCACGAGCATAGTCTGTAACCAATTTTGCACCAGATGTTGTTGGAAGTTGGTTATATGAAACCGCCTCTATATATCCAAGTGCAAAGATTTTATCTTCGGTGTTGTTGCAAGCATATTCGTTTGTTGAATCGTCGGTTGTAATGCTTCTGTTATCAACCGTTGTTGTCAAGATATAATTTTTCTCTTCGGTTGAAAATGCTTGATAATAGAAACCATTGAATTGATAATATTTATAATCTGCCGTATGATATGAATAGTCAGAAACGTTATATTCTCTTCCATCATAACTGTTCAAGAACGCACGGATATGCGAATATTCATAGTTGTTTGCATATACTGTTTCGCCATCAACGGTTCTTTCTCCATCAATAATTTGATAGCATGGAATGTAAGAGGTCAAAATGTTTTCCGAGGCAATGATTGCTTGACCATTGCTTTCTTTTCCAATTCTCCATTTGATTGGTTCAACTTTGAAATAATAGTAAGTTGAAAAATCAAGGGCTGTTCCGTCGGTGAATGTATAGTCCTGTTCATAGGCATTTCCGTTTTTCTTTCCATATCTTTCTTCATCTGAACCAAGGAAATAACCTTTTGAATCCACATCGGTTTCATCAATTGTAACATCGCTTGCTTTGATTGTTTGTGGATATGAACCAAACAAAACAAAGTCGCCAGTTGAACTCTCATTTCCGTCTTCATCAACACGTGTGATGATATTTCTCCACCAAGCATATAAAACGCAATTGTCATTCACAACATAACTGCGAGTTGTTCTTGTGCTTGTTGTTCCCGAATTTTGAACCACAGGATACCATCCAGTAAAGATATAGCCACTTCTTGTTGGTGTTGGAAGTTTTCCAATTGCTCCACCCTTTTTAACAGTTCGGCTTGTTTCAGAAACCGTTCCAAATTGTGGGTCAAATGTGACAGTTCTTGAAGACTCTGCAAGCGAAATAGTCCAGTTTCCACTTGTGTTTGTTTGAAGCGAAAGTTCATATGAACTTGAAGAATATCCCGAAATTGAAAGTTTTGTCAAATCGGGTTTTGTTGAAGAACCAACAAATGTTATAATTGTGCCAGCTGTTCTTGTACTTGAAAGCACAATTGTATAGTTTGGGGTTGTTCCAGCATAGTTTTGAACAGTGATTGATGCACTGTTTCCAAGAGTTATCGAATTTTTAATGTTGCACGCCACGCTTATGTTTAAATTTGAAGACGAATAAATTTTGTCAAAAATTGTTCCGCCATTCAAGTTCATTGTTCCGGCGTTATAAATGCCATAATTTTGTGTTGTTACACCACTTGCGCCAACAATTCCACTGGTGATTGTGAAAGTTCCGGCATTGTAAATATTGTCGCCATTTATTGTTGCAGTGTTTCCATAAATTGAACCACTTGTCATGTTCAGTGTTCCACCACTTGCAATATATGCCCCACCACCATATGATGCTGAAATGCCATGCATTGTTCCGCTGAAATTGAATGTTGAATTTTTTCCAACATAAAATCCACCACCACTTCCCGAAACAGCATCTGCCGTTTGCATTGAAGAAAAAGAGAAAATTCCAGCGGTAAGCATTGCCACAACTGGAAAAATCAACGCAAACAATACTTTTGAAAACCTACTTTTCATATGCTCCTTTCTTCCTTAGTATTTACATTTAAACAGAAATATATGAACATATTTTTATTTTTAACCTGCTTTGCAAAAGTGTGAAATTGCCTTGTTTTTTTCGCACAAGCAAACCCTTTCAACTCTTTTGCCGATTGTATTTTATCCCACCTGGGTAGGATTTGTCAAATGCTTTTAAAAAATTGGCTTTATAACACAATTGTGTTTCTTTATTTTTGTGCAGATTGCACATGTTTGCTAGGTTTTTGGGTATATTCAAGGTTATTATTCTCCCGCAATTCATCAAACTTTTCAGTCCATAAATACCGATTAAAAATCACAGCAATATTTACAATATTTTTTTATACTTATCTCTTTTTTCTTTCAATTTCCGATTTTTCACAAAAAAAAATCCCGCAAATGGTGCGAGATTTTATTTTTTATGAATATTTTTTTGATTTTTTTGCTAAATTACTTTGATGTTCTTTTCGCCAACAATCATTGCAAGTTCGCTTGAAAGCGCTGGTGAAACAGTAACGGTTGCTCCAAGCGAATAAAGTTTGCGATTATATTGAACAAAGGTTTCTGTGTCGCCAGGATAGCCCGACAAAATTTCAAACACTTGATCTTTAAGATGTTGATTTTCAATGTCAAACTGCATATAAAGGCGTTGTTTCTTTTCTTGAACTTTGCCTTCACCAAAAACAATTTTTTTGCTTTGGGTTTGCTCTTCGGCTTGCTTTTCATCGTTAATGAACTCTAACTTATCCATAACAATAATTGGTCTTTCACCTGGGCGAAGAGAAAGTCTTCCAGAAACAACACAAATTGCCTCTTCAACAAGGTCGTTTTTAAGTTGTTCATAGAACTTGTTGAACACCATAACCTCAATTGTTCCATAAAGGTCTTCAAGTTTTAAAACCGCCATTGGCAGATTTCCAGTTTTTGTGAAGCGTTTGTTTACTTCATCTATAACACCAATCATTTTAACTTTCATGCCATCGGTCAAACCGTTGTTGTCAACAACCTGCTCGTCGGCATAGTCTGGGTTATAATTTTCATCTTCCCCACTGCTTGCTTCTGCAACCATTCCAGCATTGAATGTCATTTGGTCGGCAATTGCTTTATATGGTTCAAGAGGATGACCCGAAAGATAAATTCCAAGAGCCTCTTTCTCTTTTCGAAGTTTGAATTTGGTATCATATTCTTTAATGTCGGGATAATCAATATGAATCGATTCTTGTTTCGAGAACAAATCTCCAAACATTGAAAATTGTCCGCTCAAACGGCTGTTTTTG
This sequence comes from uncultured Eubacteriales bacterium, assembly GCA_900557585.1. Taxonomy (GTDB): domain Bacteria; phylum Bacillota; class Clostridia; order Christensenellales; family UBA1242; genus UMGS2069. The sequence goes on along the minus strand of USTJ01000078.1, from coordinate 260 downwards.
TCTTTAACGGCGCAAGCAAGTGCCATTTCAAAAACTGATGCAAGTTGGCTTCTTGTTTTTCCAAAACAATCAAACGCACCCGAATATATCATTCCTTCCAAAACACGTTTATTGATGTTTAGGTCAACTGTTCTTGAAAGGAAATCACCAAGGTCTTTATATTCTCCATTCTGTTTTCTTTCGTTTACAATGGCATCGCAAATTTGAACACCAAGTCCACGAACCGCAGAAAGTCCAAAACGAATTTTGTTGTCTTTAAC
>USTJ01000077.1 GCA_900557585.1 uncultured Eubacteriales bacterium | reverse complement strand
ATAGGTTTCGCCACCGTCACCAGATGCAGATGCATTGATTGTTGGAAGCATGCTATATCCTTGAACCTCAACTGGAACAAGAACAATGTTAAATGTGAAAAGAGATGTGATAAAACACATTGCAAAAATTATCATTGCTCCAAGAACATATCGAAAAACAGTGCTTCCGGTTATGATTTCAATTGTCTTCACAATCGAAGTTTTCTCTTTGTGCGGAACTGATACATTTGAATTGATTTCAATGTTTGAAAGAGAGTCGCTTTCGCCAATTGTTTCAGAAGTCTTGTTTTCTTCGTTGTTTTTTGAAATTTGTGTTTGCTCACTTTCAAGTGTTTGAATAGTGATTGATTTGTTATCTGCAATTTCGGTCAAAACTTTGTTTTCTGCATTTTCTTTTTCGGGTGTCAACTTTTTAACACTTCTTGGTTTTGAAGTAGTTTTAGTTTTTTTGTTTTCACTTTCAGTTTTTGCAGATGAAGTCTTTTTTGTTGAAGTTGTCTTTTTTGTGCCAGATGCATTTTTTGTTTTAGATGCAGAGGTTATTTTTTCTTTTGTTGTTTTTGGTTTTTCAACTATTTTTGCATCATCAAAAACGGCAACAGAGTTGTTGTCGGTTTGGGTTTCAGAAAAAATTGTTTTGTTTTCGTTTTCTTGCATATGGTTATTTTATCACAAAGCCAACGGCATTGCAAACAAATATAAATCTATGTTTGACAAAATCTGTCGAAAAAATCAGACATCAAATCTCAAAAAACATTGACAAAATCTTTGAAAAGTTAGAAAATATAGGGGCATGAAAATGTTTTTGCCCTCGTAGCGCAACTGGATAGAGCGTTCGGCTTCGAACCGAAAGGTTGCGAGTTCAAGTCTTGCCGGGGGCACCAAAAAAACTCAACTTGTTTTAGTTGAGTTTTTTTATGTCAAATTTGTCAAAATTTAACTATCATGACACAAAGTGTCTATCATGATGCGAAACATCTATCATGCCATGAAATGACTAAAACAAATTTGAATGATAGCAACTATGTTGCATGATAGTTCGCATGGCTCACATGATAGTTCACTGCGTTCACATTAAAGCGAACTGCGTTTGCATTAAAGATGAAATATTTTCATTGTTTATTTTGCATGCGATTTTTTTTATAGAACAACTATCACATTGATTTTACTATTAAACAATCAATATAAACAATCATTCTATTGCTCATTTTTCCCTCTCACCAATTTTTTTAACACAAACATATTTGTTTGCGTTGATGTTTTTGTTGTGATATATTATATTTGTTGGAAAGGAAAATGAAAGATAAAAAAGTTATAATTTTGGACTATGATGGAACTCTTTACAATGGCTCGGTTTTGGGCGGTTGGGGAAAATATGTTGAAGAGTTTCTGAATGGATATATTGGAAAGTCCAAGGCAAAAGAGTTCATAAAACGAAACGGGTTTAAAGACTTTAACATTGTTGGGCAAAAACTTGCTTTTGCTCTCATCAAAGACTTTGGAACGGCTCGCGATTTTTATGAACATCAAGACAAAAACAACTATGCTTTAAAAGCGTCCGACCTTGAATATGTCAATCCTGAAAAGATAAAAAGATTGAAAAAATATGCAAAAATATATATTGTTTCAAACTCGCCAGTCAGCCATGTTGTGAACAGTTCAAAGGCAAATGGTTTTGACATTTCATATGTCGACGGAATTTTTGCAAACCAGTTTAATGTCAGCGACGCTTCAAAGTGTGACATATTCAAACAAATTCAAGCGAAAGAAAAAGCCAAATCAAAAAACATTTTTGTTGTTGGCGACAGTATTGAAAACGACATGATGCCAGCCAAGAAACTTGGGTTTAACACATATTTGGTGAAAAAAATAAAAGAACTTGATAATCTTGAATTGCTTGTTCAAAAGCCAATTGTAAAAATTTGTGCAAACCGAAATGTTGAAGATGCAAAAATGTGTCTTGATGCATCTGCTGATTTGTTGGGGCTTTTAGTTGGTCAGGCACATGCCAGCACAGATTTTATAAGCAAAGAAACGGCAAAAGAAATTGTTGATTTTGTAAATGTCAGGGCAGGTTGTGTTTTGGTTACACACTTGACAAGTGCTGATGAAATTATAAAACTGACCAAATTTATAGGCAATGAATATATTCAACTTCATTCAAACATACAAGAATCCGAGGTTGAAAAAATTGCAAGGGCTTTGCCAAATGTTAAACTCATAAGATTGGTTCATGTTGGTTTGGGTGGGGAAATTATAACAAACATCAATAATTTCAAGTTTGTAGATTTCTACCTTCTTGACAGTTTCAACAAACAAACAGACCAGGTTGAAGGAACAGGACTTGTCCACGATTGGAATGTTGATAAACAACTTGTTTCCACTTTGTGTAAGCCAGTGTTTGTTGCCGGAGGACTGAATCCAGACAATGTTTCACAAGTTATAAATATTGTAAATCCTGCTGGTGTTGATGTTAACAGTGGGTGTAAATTGAATGGCATAAAAAACGCAAAATTGGTTAAACAATTTGTGAAAAATGCTAAAAAATGTTAAAAAATAGAGGAAAATATGCAAATTAGAACAAAAATTGATGGAAAAATGCAGAAAGAACTTTTACAAGGATTGATGATTTTCGCGTGGATAACATTCAGCGTTGGTCTTGCGGGGCTTGTTGCATATATTGTCGTGTTTGTTGGGCTTGATTTGAAAGATAACTATCCAATTATAATTACTTGTTCAATTGTTTTTGCGGTTGGACTTATGTATGTTGTAACTTGTGGAAAACTTGTTAAAAATGCACAAGCAACAAATAAAACAAACATATACACAATTTCAGAAGAATATATGCAAATTGAAAGCGAATATCATGGCGAAATTCAAGAAACCACAAAATTGTTTTATTCAGACATTGTGAAAATCAAAGAAACAAAAAACTATATTTTTGTTTATCCCGACACAACCAGAGCCTATCCAATTGAAAAGAAAAATGTTCCAGACATCGACACGCTCAGAAGATTGATTTTCAGCGGTCAAAAGAAAAAATAAGATAAAAGCCAACTTTGTTTGGCTTTTTTTTGTGAAACCATATATAAGTTTGTCACTAATTTTTGTGTTTTGATCAATTTCATGAGAAAATAAAAATGAAAGGACAAAAAGTGTGTCCTTATTATTTTACATTCAAAGGAAAGATGATATAATATGAGTATATTTAAAGATGTTGTAGTATTTGATAGTAGTGGGTTAGATGATAGTTATAGAGGATGGATAGAATGAAAAAATTTGATTTGATAAAATTGATAAATGAAAAACCATATGAAAAGTATAATCTTGAAAATGGCATGCACGGAATTGTTATAGATTCAAAAAATGAATCTTTGAGTGTTTTATTTTTTAATCCACAAAACCAAGGAGATTATTTGGTTGCTGAAATAAGCATATATGATGCATTTGTGGAAAAAGAAAAGTTGCCAAAAGGTTTAGAAAATAAATTGATGTCAGAAATCGAAAATATAAAATCCAAAAATAAAAAACAGTTTAAAACTTCAAAATTTAAAATGTTTGATGTTGTTGAACTTTTGGTTGATGATGAACGTTATTTGAAATATGGTATTTGCAAAGGGGAACAGGGCACAGTTATTAGTGATAATGCAATTCAAAACCAGATTGAGGTTGATTTTTCGGGTATAGATGAAAACGGAAATTATTATGGAGATTGCATATCTGTAAAAATTGATGATTTAAAACTTGTAAAACAAGATAAATAACTGAATGTAAATATTTAAAAATATCTTGTGTTGTGACGCAATCGTTTTTGGGTTGTTTTATAATTTGATATCAGATAATAAAAATAAAAGGAGTTAGACATTGAAGTTTAACTCCTTTTTGATTGTAAAAAATCTGTTTATTTAGAATGTTTTTTATGTTTTTATAGTTTTGAAAATACAATTGTAAAAAACAATATAAAATTTTATGATTTTATACAATTAAATTTTAATTTTTGATTTTTTCCCAAGGAAATTCTTCGCGTCCGAAATGTCCAAAGCAGGCGGTTTTTTGATAGATTGGTTTCAAAAGGTCAAGTTCTTTTATGATGTTGTCTGGTGAAAAATCAAAGTTTTCAGAAACATATTTATAAATGTTTTCAAGTGGTGTTTTTTCGGTTCCGAAAGTGTCAATTGAAACTGAAAGAGGCTTTTCAAGACCAATGCCATAGGAAACTGAAGTTTCACATTTGTCGGCATACCCATGTGCAACAACATTTTTTGCAACATATCTTGCATAATATGCTCCCGAGCGGTCAACTTTTGTTGCATTTTTGCTTGAAAAACAACCCCCTCCAACTTTTGATGCTCCACCATAGGTGTCAACAATAATTTTTCTTCCAACACAGCCAGAATCGCCAAAACTGCCCCAAACTGTAAACTTTCCGCTTGGATTTACAATGATTTTTGTGTTTTTTGCGATTTTTTCAAAAGGCGCAAGGACTTTTTTGATAACATTTTCATTGATGATTTTTTCAATTTGTTTTTGTGAAATGTTTTTAGAGTGGGAAACAGACATCAGAACAATTGAAATGTTTTTAGGCGTGTTGTTTTCATATTCAACAGAAACTTGACTTTTTGCATCGGCAAAAAAGTCGGCTCTTGTTCTTCTGAACGCTTCATATTCTTTCATCAGTGCGTGTGCAAGAGTAATGGGA
>USTJ01000076.1 GCA_900557585.1 uncultured Eubacteriales bacterium | reverse complement strand
TTTCTCTGGTAAACCGGAATGACAAACCGCTTGTCTGAGCCTTCCATGTATTTAACGAATTTGCATTCTGAACCTTTCATTCCATATCACCCCTCCTCGTATTACTGAAGATCGGGATCGCTCCCCAGAGGAGTAATTCCGTTTTCTTTAAGCATTTTAATGGCAACTCCGCTGTCTTCTTTGATTTTATCAACAATCAAAACATAGCCAAGATAGGTTCCGCTTTTTGCGATATATATCACTGTTCCAGGCTTGTCTGCCTCTTCAAATGCAATTCCTTTTTCTTTCAAAAGTGTTGCGTTTCCAACAACACATTCTTCATTGAAAAGTTCACACAAAACACCTTTTCCCGCAACCTCTTTATAGGCCTCAACCCAAGCGGTGTTGATATTTTTGCCATAGGCTTTCACGATGGATTTTGCAATGCGGTGGTTTGAAAAACTTTCAGCATAGGCAGTCAATTCCAAAACCTCTTCTTTTGAAGAATCTTCGGTTGCATATATCTCTGAAACCACAAAGTCACCATAGGTGAGCGTTCCAGTTTTATCAAAAATTACAGTGTCGGCTTTTGCAAGTGTTTCAAGGTGTGAAGCACCTTTTATCAAAACTCCTTTTCTTGCAGACGACCCAAGACCCGCAAAATATCCAAGAGGAATAGACAAAATCAATGCACATGGGCACGAAACAACCAAGAATGTGAGCGCTCTATAAAGCCAAACATTGAAAGGTTGTCCAAAAATTGGTGGAATGCATGCAAGCAAAACCGAAAGCCCAACAACAATTGGAGTATAGATTTTTGCAAACTTTGTAATGAATCTTTCGGTTTTTGCTTTTTTCTTGTTTGCGCTTTCAACAAGTTTGATTATCTTTGTCACAGTGCTGTCTTCTTCTTCCCTGATAACCTTGCAAAGAAGCACGCCTGAACCATTGATAGAGCCAGACAAAATCTCGTTTCCCGCCTCAACAAACAACTCTTTGCTTTCCCCTGTCACCGCAGAAGTGTTAAGATAGGAATTTCCTTCAAGAACAACACAGTCAAGAGGAACCTTTTCCCCTGCTTTAATGCGAATTATGCTGTCTTCTTTCACAAGTGAAACATCAACAACCTGCTCGCCATCATCGGTCACAAGATTTGCGGTTTCGGCTTTAACCAAAAGCAAACTTTTGATTCGTTTTTTAGACTTTTCAACTGCAAGTCCTTCAAGAAACTCTCCAACGCTGTAAAAAAGCATAACTGCAATTGCGTCAACATATTCTTGAACCGCAAAAGCACCAATTGTTGCAACAGTCATCAAAAAGTTTTCGTCAAGAAATTTTCCTTTAAAAAGATTCATGAATGCCGAAATCAAAACCTCATATCCAACACACAAATATGCAAGAATATAAAGCGTGATTTTAAGCCAAATTACACTGCTTGGCAAAACAAAGCCAACAACAGCAAGGACAATGCAAACAAATATTTTTGAAATGTCCACAATCTTGTGGATTTTTTCTTTCTTTGCTTGTTTTTCGTCATCTTCGTCTTCAACAATTTGAATTGTATGGTCAAACTTTTTCACAACGCCAATAATTTTTTCTCTAACCTCTTTTTCTTTGCCGTGATTATGCTCGGTTTCATAGATAATTGTTTTCGTTGAAAAATCAATTGACGCACTTTCAATTTCTTCAATTTCGTTTATTTTTTGTTCAAGCGCCTCTGCACAACCTGCACAGTGAATGCGCGAAAGTTTAATTTGTTTTTTCATGCTAACCTTCTATATTTTTGTTTTTCTCTTCTTGAATGTGGGCTTTTGCAATTTCAAGAAGCAGTTCAATGTGTTTGTCGTCAAGGCTATAAATAATCTCGTTTCCTCGTCTTGAAGTTTTCACAATTTTTGCATCACGCAAAATTTTAAGTTGGTGGCTTGCAAGCGATTGCGAAACTTGCAAAAGTTCTTCAATTTCATGAACACAAAGTGCACCACTTGAAAGTGCATAAACAATGTGAAGCCTGTTTTTTTCACCAAGAACTTTGAAAAGCGTGCTGATTTCGCCATTTTGATTTTCTTTTGGATAGCCACTTGCAAAGCATGGTTCTTTGCACATTGTGCACATTTTATCACATGAAGATTTTTTCATATTTCTTTCCTTTCCATTTATCTTTAAAAACATGCAAGTTTCAGAAAATCGTTTGAACAACTTTCAAAGAAAACCCATAAATAATGCCATATTTAAAAGAATTTCACAGATTTCTCTCTTGTCTTGCTTTTTTGTTTTACAATCAATAGTATATGAATAAATTTTCATGTTGTCAACTAAAAGTGTAAAGAATATGAAAAAATATTCATATTTATTTTTGCGCTTTATCCTTCTTGTTTTTTACGCCAAATTTATAAAAATATCGAAAACATAATTTTCGTGCAACTTTTCACAAACAATTGCGCGTGTATGCATTTTTATGATATCATAACGAAGGGAGGTATATATTTTGGAAATAAAAAACAAAAGAGTTAAAAAAGAAAAGAAAGAAAAAACAATAAAAACTAAAAATAAAACCGATAAAAAAGCAAGCAAAACCAAAAAATCTTCTTCATATATTGACATTTCAAAACTAAAAAAAGACAAAGAAAATTTGCAAAACAAAAAATATCGTGATTATATAATGAACAAAATTGAAGAGTTCAACAACAACGGAAAACATACAATTGTATATTTTTGCGACACATTCTATCCTATCATTGACGGGGTTATCAAAGTGCTTGATAACTATGCAAGCCTTTTACGACCGCTATAACATTGTTGTTGTTGTTCCAAAACACAAAAACATTGTGATAAAGAAAAACTATCTTGTGATTGGCGTTTCAAGTTTATATTTCAAGTTTGTGAACTATGACCTTGCCTTCCCAGAAGTTGATGCTTTCCTTGCTCAAGCAATGAAAAAACTCCGCATTGATGTTGTGCATTCTCACAGCCCATTCAATATGGGAGCCTATGCAGCAAAACTTGCAAAAAAGAAAAAAGTTCCATTTGTAATGACAATGCACAGCCAGTTTAAAAAAGACTTCATGAAATATACAAACAGTGAAGCCATGACAAACTATATGTTAAAACAAATTGTGAAAGTGTTCAACAAAAGCCAAGAGGTTTGGACAATGAACGAGCAAACCAAAGGCGTTTTGGAAAGTTATGGATATAAAGGCAAATTTCACCTTATTCCAAACGGAACCGACTATGTTGTTCCAAACAATCTTGAAGAACTCAAGGATAGAGCAAACGAAAAATATCACCTTGACAAAAATCAATTTGTAATGCTATTTGTTGGACGACTTGTCGAACAAAAAAATGTGTTCTATATGGTTGATGCTCTCAAAAAAGCAAAAGACGCAAACCGAAACTTTAAAATGTTCTTTGTTGGAAATGGCCCCGACGAAGCAACTCTAAAAACAAAAGTAAAGAAACTTGGACTTGAAAATGATGTGATTTTCACAGGAAGAATTTCCGACCGCGAAGAACTTGCTTGCATCTATGCTCGTTCAAACCTTTTCCTCTTCCCTTCTCTTTACGACATGAGCGCACTTGTTCAAATTGAAGCCGCAACTTTCAAAACTCCAACAATTTTTATTGAAGGTTCAGTTACAAGCGCTTCTGTAACAAACGACGTGAACGGGTTCACTGCCCCTGCCGACCTTGACCAGTTTGCAGACCGAATCATAAACCTTATTGACAACCCTGAATATGTAAACAAAATTGGCGAAAAGGCGTTTGAAGACCTTTATAAATCTTGGGCACAAATTGCAGAACTTTGCGCTGAAAGATATGAATATCTCATCAAGCAAAACAAAAACAAACAAGCAAAACTTCTTGCAATAAAAAACGCAAAAATCTTTAAATAGAAGTGAAAAACAATATAAAAAGACCGCAAATTGCGGTCTTTTTTCTGTTTTTATCAATTTTTATCTTGCACGTATCACAACTTTTTCAATTGTTGAATATGCCTCGTCAACAATTTTTGCAAAGTCAAATTTTGCCTCTTCTCTTTCAACATTTGCTTTCTTTGGACGAGTTACTGGATTGTCTGGAACAAACACTGTACAACAGTCTTCATATGGCTTTATCGAAATATCAAAAGTGTTAATTTTTCTTGCAATGTCAATTGTATCCTGTTTGTCAAACGCAACAAGCGGACGCATGATTTGAATGTCTTTTACAACCGAGCCAACAACACTCATGCTTTCAATTGTTTGGCTTGCAACCTGCCCCAAACTTTCACCAGTGATAATCATTTGAAATCCTTTCTCTTTGCAAAGTCTTTCAGCAATTGTAAACATTGCTCTTCGCAGAAGTGTAATGTTATATGCTTCGTTTGCAAACTTATTGATTGCCTCTTGCATATGTGTCATAGAGCACATATAAATTTCAAGGTCGCCAGCATTGTATCTTGCAATTTTTGAAGCGAGTTCTTCAACTTTAAGTCTTGCAAGTTCGCTTGTATATGGAAAACTATGAAAGTGAAGTGCATAAAGTTTTGTTCCGCGTTTTGCCATCATATAACCAGCAACAGGGCTGTCAATTCCGCCAGACAAAAGCAAAAGTCCTTTTCCCGCAGATGAAACTGGCATTCCGCCAATTCCCATTAAAGTTTTTGTGAAAATCATTGTTTTGCCGTTTTCGCGAATATCAATTGAAACAAGCATTTCTGGATGGTTCACGTCAACAGTCAAATCATGATTCTTTT
>USTJ01000075.1 GCA_900557585.1 uncultured Eubacteriales bacterium | reverse complement strand
CATGAACAAGGATGCCGGCACCCCTTTCCCGGATACGTCAGCAATCACCAGCCCGATACGTTCATCGTCAATCTGGAAGAAATCATAAAAATCGCCATATGAATTTCTGTCTTCATCACTTGCAGACGAAACATATTTTGAAACTGGTGAACTTTTGAAAACTGGTTCAACCTTTGAAGAACTTGAAGCAGGTTTTGGCTCAGGTTTTGGTTCTTCTTTTTCAGACTCGTTTTTGGTGAGCGAAGACTTGAACATGTCTGCATCATAAACAGGATTGTTGCTTTGAACTTTTTCAACTTTTCTCCAATCTTTGAAATGTTTAAGGTCAACAACCGAAGAAGAAGGCTTGCTAAAAGGACCAGTATATCTGGCTTGACTTGGAACCTTTTCAACGCTTTGGTTGCTATAAACACGAGAAACGCCGGTTTTGCTTTGCTCTTTATTTTCCTCTCTCACTTCTTCAAGCGCTTTTTTGAACGCTCTTTTCTTTTCAAGACTATCGAAAAAATCAAACATATTTTTCCCCACCTGTTTTGTTTCTGCCTAAATTATATATTATATATTGTATTTTTCCAAACAAAAAAAAGCAAAATTTTCAAATTAGCAAAAATTTTTTATGCTCAACAAAAATCTCGCCAAATTATAAAAAATAAAAATATCAAACATATGTTCGAAATTGGTTGATTTTTATTTTTGTTTAGTTTATAATCAAATCAAAGCGAGGCAAAAACAATGAAAAAATATATCACACTTGCAATCATGCTTACTCTTCTAGACGGAAAGGTTCACAAAGCAAAGCAACTTTCAGAAAAATTTGAAGCATCACTCAAAACAATTTACAGAAGCATTGACACACTGCTTGAAGCAGGAATGCCCCTTTCTGTAACACTTGGAAGAAACGGCGGTTTCAGTTTGATAGACACAAGCAGAATTGACTCTGGATTTTTCACGAACAATGAACTTTGTTCTTTCCTTTCCTATATTGGCGCAAACCCAGGAAAATTTGACGGCATCACAAACACATCACTTTTCGAGCGCATTAAAAATTCTTGCAACAAAAATTCAGCATCAATAATTGAAAAAAGCCAACAAGTTGTCATTGACACTGACGTTTGGGGTTCTGCTGGAAACTTCACAACCAATCAAGAACTTATAAGCGAAGCAATTGAAAACATGTTTAAACTTAAAATAGAATATGCAGAAAAAGAAAACTCAACACGAATAATTCATCCCTATGCCCTTGTTTTCAAAACTGGGTCTTGGTATGTTTATTCTTTTTGCGAACTCAAAAACAGTTTTAGGTTATTTAAACTTTCACGAATAAAGAAAATTGAAGTTTTGCCAGACAAGTTCGAACGCCAAAATATAAATTGTTTAAACAAGCCATGGAACACATCTTTTCAAAAAAATTTTGAAAAAATCACAATCACTCTCGAAGTGAAAAACTCTTTCATTCCAGAACTATACGATTGGCTTGGTGGCGACTTTGCTTTTATAAATAAAGGCGAATCAACCTCTACAATTTCAACCGTTGTTTTCAACTCATATGGTCTCATCCACCGCATCATGCAATATGGAAACAACATCACTGTGTTGTCTCCAACAAGTCTGATTTCAAACATTAAAAATGAGTGCGAATCCATCTATAAAAAATACCAAACCTATGCAAATTATAGCAATGCAGTCTTATAAAAAACGACATAATATTTTGATTAAAAATTGATATATTTTAAAACCTAAAAAACAACAAAACAGAGCATTTGTTCGTATAAAAAACATGTTCTAAAACCAGTTTATAAAAAGAATGAAATTTATTAGTCAAACATACATAAAGCCACCAAAACATCATTGGTGGCTTTAATAAAAAACGCAAAATGTGATATCACAGCATGAAAATTACGCAAATTTACTGCAATTTTGTAAAAATTATTTGAAAAGTTTGGTTATATATTCTTTTTTAACATTGTTTTGATTTTCAAAGTTTTTTAAGCCTTCATCAATCAAACAATCAACAAATTCACCCATGGTTTTAAACACGCTTGGAACAAAGAAATAATACGCAAGCGAACCAGGAATGGCATTGATTTCGTTCAGATATATATTGTTCTTTTTGTCCATTAAAAAGTCAACTCTGCAAACTCCAAAAAGACCAAGTTCGTCATATGCTTTCTTTGCAATGTTTTTGATTTGCACAGACAATTTTTCAGGCAAAGAAGTATCAAATTTTTTGTTTTCAGACAAATAGCCACCAGCCTTTGTTGGTTGCGATTTTTGTGAATTTTTTCCACCATTTTTTGCCGGCAAATTTTTATCATTTCCAATATATTTATCTTTGAAAGACAAAATCTCATCACTTCGAATTGGCTTGTCAATTTCGCTTACAATTGTCTTTCCGTCTTTTCTCATGCATGCCACATTAAACTCTGTCATCTTGTCTAAAATTGCTTTTTCAATAAGCAAGTTTTCGTCAAATTCAAAGGCAGTTTCCAAACCGTTTTCAAGTTCAGTTTGATTTTTTGCAACCGCAATTCCAATGCTACTTCCAAGAGTTGCTGGCTTAATAATCATTGGATAACCAAGATTTTTTGCATTTTTAAAAATCAATTCTTTGTTTGTCTTCCATACTTGTTTTGTTGCTTTAAAATATTTCAAACAAGGAACAGAAAGTCCAGCAAAGCAATATTTTGACAATAGTTTATCCATGCAAATGCCAAGTGCCGTGTGATTTCCCGCCGAAGACGGAATTTTGCAAACGTCAAACAAAGATAAATATGTTCCGCCTTCTCCAAGTCCGCCATGGCAGCAGTTTAAAACAGCAAAAACATCTGCTTTATTTTCAAAAAGACCTTTTTTATAAAAAATGCTTTTATGATTTGATTTGAAATATGCCGGATAAAATTTGTCTTTCAAGTGAGTTTTTTCAAAATTTGTAAACATATGCGACGTCATTTTTTTGCCTGCAAAATAAAACCACTCTTCATTTGCCGAAACATAAACAGGAACAAGATTATATTTCCCATTTTGGTAGCGGTTTTTAATGATAAGAGCGGTTATAATTGAAATGTCGTGTTCGAACGATTTTCCGCCAAACACCAATAAAATATTTTTCATTCTCCCTCCACTTTTGTGGAAGAAAGACCATTAGTTATAGTTGTCTGGCAAATCGTTTTCAAACAAAACAACGTCACCAGGTTTTGTGATTTCTGAAAGAAGCGATGTTGCTTGATGCAAACTTCCTGCACGAAGAATTTTGTCTTCTGGCATGTTTTCTTCTTTCAAGCCGGCAAGCAAACTCTCATAGTTTGTTGTTCCGTTAATAATCACAAAGTCGGCACTTTTTGCAATCATTTTTCCAAGTTCTTTGTTCGATTCAACTTGTTCTTTTCCAAGTTCAACAAGTCCAGGAGTGATAACAACTTTTGTGCCACTATAATTTGTCAATACTTCAAGGGCAGCCTTTGAACCTTCCACACTACCATTATATGCATCGTCAATAATAACAAGTGCACCGTTTGAGGGAACAAGCGCCATTCTGTGTGGAGATGGAACCAAAAGTTCAATTCCTTTCAAAACTTCTTCAATTGTCATTCCAAGCGACAAGCAAACCGAAACACAAAGCATAATGTTTGAAACATTGTGTTTTCCAAGAAGCCCTGCGTGGGTTTTATATTCTTTTTTATCAAGAACAATTGTAAACGAAACGCCACGATTGTCATATTCAAGGTTTTTTGCAAAAAGTCTGCTTTTCTCATCAAAGCCAAAGCACATTTGTTTTTCAGCAGTGCATTTGTCAAACAGGATTTTGCATTTTTCACAGTCACCATTAAAAAACATTTTGCCGTTTGTTTTGCAAATATAATCTGAAAGTTCGCCTTTTGTTGCAACCAAATTTTCCTCACTTCCAAAAGTCAAAAGGTGTTGATTTCCAAGACCAGTAATAATTCCAATGTTTGGTTTTACAATATCACAAAGTTCTTTAATGTCGCCAACATATCTTGCGCCCATTTCTGCAATGAAAATGTCATAGCCTTCAAGCGAGTTTTCAAGAATGGTTTTCGAAACTCCAAGAGGAGTGTTGTAACTTTGTGGGGTTTGAATAACCTTATATTTGATTGAAAGAAGCGTTGTTAAAATGTTCTTCACCGAGGTTTTTGCATAACTTCCAGTAATTCCAATTTTTACAAGGTTTTTGTCAGCATCAAGTTTTGCAGTTGCCTTTTTCACAAATCTGCGGTTGTGAAGTTTTTCGAATGGCAAAGTAATATAATATGCAAGGCAAACAAGAAGTGGAACAAACATTGGAATAAGTCCAACTGCGCCATGTTTGAAATATGGAATATATAAAAATGAAATATTCAAAATTACAACTGTCAAAATAAAAACAAGAATCGAATAGACAACAACAAGTCTTGTCATTCGCTTTGTATATTTAAGCGGAACTTTTTGCGAGGTTGAATATTGGTTCACAATATAAACAATACAGAAAATCAAATAGAAAACCAGTCCAATATATGTCATGATTTTATAAATGAAAAAGTCTTCAAGCAAAACATTCGTAATAAGCAGTGCCGCGCAAGACAAGAACGACAAAACAACAAGTCTTCCCCATTCGTTCCCCTTGTTATCTTTTATCCATTTGAAATAGCCTTTCATTCGATATGATGAAAGTTGCAAAACATGCAAAAATTTATATCCAACAAAAGCCATCAAAATTGCGTTTGTAACCGAAATTGCCATAA
>USTJ01000074.1 GCA_900557585.1 uncultured Eubacteriales bacterium | reverse complement strand
TGTTAAAAGAAAAATGTTTGTTTCTTCAAAAGAACTGAAAAAGGCCAATGGTTTTGATTTCTACATCATTCAATCAGACGTTTCAAATTCAAGAAACATTTATAGTTTCACAAACAAAATTCTTGACGAGCGCTTTATCAAAATGCACGAGCAAAACTATAATGCAGCCCGAAAAGATAAAGCCCCTCTTTATTCTGAATTTGAGTTTGACCTTGTTGAATATCAAGGATATATCGTTTCAAAACAACTTGCAAAAATCATTAAAATTGAAAACCAAATTGAAAATCGCAGACTTCGCAAAATGCGTTCTCCTGAATTTTTCAAAGCCATGCAAGGCGGAGTTCACGAATTTGTGAAAAAAACTTATATTCCCAAAAATCCAGAAGAATCAAACACTGAAGAAAAAGACAAATAGTGCAAAAATCAACAAAATTGCACGATTTTGAGTTTCAAAACACCACCGGCCATCACCCGCCCCCTCTTGACAAAAAATATATTTGTTATATAATAATGATATAATAAATTTTAAGGAGCACCTTATATGAAAACAAATTTTAATGACATGCTTGAATTTTCACTTTACACATGTGCATTTCGCCTTCATGAAATCATTTCAATTATGGAAGACAACTTTGCCGACCAAGAACTTATGGTGCAACAAATTGAAGACTTCACAGGCAAACGCCCAGTTGAAACCGAAGAAGAACTTGAAACAAAACAAGCAGCAATTTCTGCCCTTAACCACAACTATGAAGCATTTGGCGAAATCAGAGATTTGATTGAAAAACGTTATGGCAAAGGCGAGTTCAAAAACTGGCTTGAATATAACGACAACTATGTTGCATCTCTTTCTTGGGACGACTATGCATCTTTAAGCGACAAAGCACAAGAATATAGAGAGAAAGGTTTCATTGCAAACTCTCCTTCATATGAAGAACTCAAACATGTTTTGAAAGCAAAAGGATACCATCGTTATTCTCCAGAAAGCGAACCATCAAACGACTAAAAGACACAAAAAAAGAACACATGAAAATGTGTTCTTTTTTTATCTCTTTTTTACTGATTTTGTTGTTTTAATTCTTCACGAAGCTTCATCCAAAGTTTTCCAAGTTCGTTTCTTCCGTCACGATTTTTTCCAATGCCCCAAAAACTGTCTTTAGGAGAATCTTCACAAATTCTTAAATCTCCAGTTAAAAGCAATTTCTTTTTCACATATGGGTTTTGTTCAAGTTTAAGACGAAGCAATTTCTCCATAACCTGAAGTTTAATGTCGTCCCAATCTTTTCTTTGCTTGTCTTTGTTTGCATATGCAATTTTTTGTGCTTCATGGGCAGAATAACACTCTGTAATTTGCTTTGCAATTTCGGGTGCGGTTTCCAAAAACTTGATTGATTGATAAGCATGTTCAACCGTGCAATAAAGCACTCCGTCAACCAAAACTCTGAACGACGAAAAATTGTCAAAAACAAAAAATTCTCTTGGATAGAACCCAATAAACTCGTCAAACTTTTCTGCAAGCCATGGGTCACGATATTGTTCAATTTGTATCATAATTTGCTTCCTTTCTTTTTTATAATCATCTTATCACAATTTTTCCTGCACTGTCAAAAATTTAAGTCTTAAACTTTGATAAAATCTAAATTTAACAAGAACATATTTTAAATTATAATTTCACCCCATTCTTTTTTATCTCGCAACAAAAAAAGAAGTGGAAAAACCACTTCTTTTTTTGTGTGCACTTTATTATTTTGAACTGCCAACACCAAAAATTGCGCCCATTCCTGTTGGAATATAGATGTTTACATATTTGCTGTTTGTCGTCAAACGACTTCCTGCTTCTGCAACATTATTGTCCGAACCTTTAGTTTTAGGGTTTCCACTCGCGCCAACTGCTTGAGCAGTTGAAGCATCAACAAAGTTTCCTGTTAAAGCATCTTGGAAATAGGTATTTCCTGCTGCTGGTCCACCAGGCATGATTATATCTGCAAAGTTAGATTTATTCATATAGTTCTTAGATGTTTTCATCAAGTCAAGACCATAAGTTGTTACTTCATGGTCCTCACCTGTTGCATAGAATTTGTTATATGCTTCTTGGTTGTCAAAGAAACGAACATAACCTTGAACACGGCCAGTTGAAACACCTTCATTTGAAGAACTTTTTATTAGAGCAACAAGGTCAAACACTTCATATTTCTTTGGTGTTGTTCCGCCCTCGTCGATATCTTTTGTTCCGTGGCTTAAACTCTTTCCGATTGTTGCATTTTCAACAGCATAAATTGCTCTGTTTGCTTGTGAAATTTGAGTGATAATGTCTGTTGCGCCATAGTTGATAAGCCATGGAGAGGCAGTTGTAACTTTTGATTCGATTGTTGAATTGATAACATCAATTCTTGAAATCTGTCCGCCGTCTCCGCTTGTATTTGCGTCAACGTGGTCTGCAATGATTGCAGGTCCACTTGCATGTTTAAACTCACTGTCACGAATGATTGTGTGTTTTGCACCCCACATATAGAACAAGCATTGATATGAATAGTATCCACGGCAACTGTCAACAACATAATTGCCTTCAAATTCACTGGAATTTTCACCCACTTCAAAGAAATATCCAATATAGAAATTGTTTGAAATTGTGTTATTTCCTTCAAAATTTATAGACCTATTTTTCATCATAAGCAAACCGCCAGAGTTTGCAATTGATTCTACTGAATCTTCTGAAAGACCACCATTTCCAACAAAAGCAACATTCTTCCAGTTGACTGTTGTTTGTTTTGTGAAATTTTTGCTTTCATCTGCTTTGCGATTATAGAAAGCACAGAAGTGTGAAGTGATGATTTGTTGTTTTTCAACGTCAACAAGTGTGTTTGCTTCTTTAGATTCACCAACCATTTTTGGAAAAGCACTGAAATCTACTGTAAAGAAGTTACCAATAAATTGGAATTCATTTCCATCACTAATGAAACGTTTATAAAGTCCATAACCATTTCTGTCAATTGTTGTTCCCAGCAATGCTTTTTGTTTATCAGCACTGAAACTGCTGAAGTTTTCGCTGTTTTTATTCCAGAAAACTTCTGCGGGAACATCGTTTCTTGTAACTGAAATGTCACTTTGCAAGATAACAGCATTGATAGTTTTTCCAGCAACGCCTGCTTCTTGTTTGATTGCTGTCCAATCAAATACTTTTTCATTTCCTGCTGTTGAGTTGTCATATGCAGAAAGTTCTTTTGCAGTGTAAACATTGAAAGCATCAATAACTTTCACTTCTGCGGTGAAAGAAACGTTTGCTTCTTCCATTCCTGCTGCTGGGTTTGCCGCTTTAACAGTAATGCGGAAAGCCTCTTCTTCGGTTGCTTTGTCTTTAAAATTGAAAGTTGCATCTTCTGTGTTGATTGTCATATAATCTGCAACATCTTCTTTTGAAAGAACAACCCAGTTTGAATATTTCAAAACTGAAACAGTTACATCTGTTCTAACCTTTTTAAGACCGGTTAAACGGTTTCCTTCAAGGTCTATACCAGTTGCTTTAATGCGGAAATGGAAAGTGTTTTCAGTTCCGGCATAGAGATAATCGTTATGATTCATGAATTCGATTCTCTCGTTTCCTGTTGCGTTCTTCTTTGCAATGAACTCTTGAACAAGTTCACTTTCAAGGCTGATTACTGAAACAACGTCTGCCTCAGAAGCAACAACAGTGATTTCCACATCAAAAGAATAGTTTTCTTTTGAATAGGTGATTGTCAATTTTTTTGTGCCAACAGTTGCAGTGTCAACATTTGAAAAACTAAGGTCGGCTGCTGTAATTTCTTTTGTTGTTTTATCTTTATAGGTCAAAACAACCTCTGTTGCGCTTGTGTCAACTGTTTCACCTTTAACCACAGTTGTGATCAAGGTTCCGTTTTTAACAACAGCAGAAACAATTGGATTTTTTCCACAAGCAACAAAACCAAACGCACAAACGAAACAAATTGCAATCATTGTAAAAATTTTAGCAAATTTTTTCATTTTTTGTTTTTTTCTCCTTTTATTTTTTATATATAAAGTGCACTGCACATTATACCAAATTCATTATGCCCTAACCCAAATGTCAACAGTGTCGAACACACTTGTTCCGTCGGTTGACATGATTTTTAGAGTAAAGTAGCATGGACCCGAAAAGAGCATGAGTCCAAGTTCGTTTCCCTTTTCGTCGGTCATCATTTTTACACGAGTAAGTTCGCGGTTATAAATATATTGAACCTTTTTAACGGTTGCATTGTCTGGATATACTCTGTGAGAGATATATAAAATTGTTCCAGTTGCAGAACCCGAAGACGAAACTTCGCCAGGGGTTGTGAACTTTACAATTATAACTTTTCCAGACTCATCTTCTTTCACAACAGAGTGTGCATCACTCTTGTTTGTGCATTCAATTTTTGTTACAGGAGTTGTCCCATTCACAATTACAAATTTCATTCCGAAAATTGAAATGAACATTACAGAAGCAACAAACACAATTCCAATAACAATTAAATTTATCTTTTTCATTATTGTCGCTCCTTGAAATATACTTTAACTTTGCTGAAAAACAGATATGTTCGAAAGGAAACAAACAAAACTGCAATAAACAACATTTTCCCCCAAACAACTTCTGGATTTTCTGCCATCAAGAACCAAGCAAAAAATGCAACAAACGCAGAAATCATATATGCATAAAGGAAACTGCGAATGTCGTTTGGGTCACGATAGTGTCCGCCGGTTGTTTGATATTGCTGA
>USTJ01000073.1 GCA_900557585.1 uncultured Eubacteriales bacterium | reverse complement strand
CACACTTTGCGCAAATAGCAACCAGATTTAAAAGTTTTGCTTTAAACTCTTTGCACATGTCGCAATCTTCATTATATCCCCATGGCAAATGGTTTGGCCTATGCCCAGTAAAGCAAATTGTTTTTCCGCCAATGTTTTTCAAAAATGTTTCAAGTTCACTTTTGCTCATTTTTTCAAAGAAAGCAATGTTCGAACTTTTAAAAATGTTTTCTTGAATTTCAACACTCATACCCTTTTCCTCATATATCATAAAAATAGCACAAAAGAAAAAATATGTCAAACATATGTTCGACATATTTAATTCTCGTATATTTTGCACAATCAACCTTTAAACAGAATAACAAAAGTGTTAAAGAATGGTTTCAAATATACAAGGAAACCAACTGCAAGCAAAATTACGCAAGCACCAATTGTTCCAACCCAAATCACAAATTTCTTTTCAGAAAGTTTGAAATATGCATTCAAAATGCTGAAAAGCACAAACAAAACAATTGCACCAATTGTAATAAACAAGCAAGGTTTCACAAGTTTTGGTGAATATGAAATTGTGATATTGTTGGTTTCACTTTCAATTTCAAAAGTCATGAAATTGTAGAACGCATTTTTAACTTCAACTTGTTTTCCGTTTACAGTTGCGTTCATATTTGCAAGGTTCACATATGGAACAAAAAGATATTTTTGACCAGTTGTGTTGTCAAAAGAAATGTTGATTTTGTCTTTTGTTGTTTCAAGGTTAACATTGCTTGTCAAGAAGTAGTTTTCATAAATCATTTTGAAAGTTGCAATGTCAAAATCTGCAAAGGCAAGTTTTGAAACAATGTCTTCTTTTGTAAAGTTCTTTCCAAAAGCGGTTTCGTTTATTTCATTTCTTTCAATCACAAACTCAATGTCGTTTGTAACGTTTACACCAAAGTCATTGAGCCCTGAAAGAATCTTTTTTGTTTCGCCATTAACCAAAATTTCAGCCTCGCCATCAGTAACAGTATAAAGCATTTTTCCAATTGATGAATATACAGAAACAATAAATCTGTCATTTTCTGCATCTTCAACAACTCCAACTGAAAGTTTTTTCATAATGTCGGTTGTTTGGCTGAAAATTGCTTTATAGATGATGTTTTGAATTTCAACAAGGTCAGTTTTGTCTGCAAGAACAGTTGAAAGATCAACATTTGTTGTGAAAGCACTTTTCGCTTCAAGTGCAAGTTCATAAAGTTTAACTTTTTCCATTTTTTTGGTTTCGTCGTTTTCATAGTCAAACTCTTTGATAAAAGTATAATAATCATCATCCAAAGTTTCTTTTGAAAGAACATAACGGTTGCCAAGCAAAAGGTCGGTCATATAGGTTCCACCAGCAGAATATAAAACTGTTGAACGAGTGTTATATCCCAAATGATGATATGCTTGATATTGCTCTTCACTTGAAATGTGAATCCAAGTGCTCATTGAAGCATAGTCAGTAAGATATGCAAAGTTATAGTTATAAAGCATTTCTCTGTCTTTAAGTTTATAGCCATTTTCCAAATCTTTTGTGTCGATATAAAATGCGTTTTGAACACGAGTTGTTGTATCAATTTTGTCAACAATTGGAGATCCAAGATATCCAACCATAAGCATAACAACTTGAAGCATACACAAAGTGAAAATCAAAACCCCACCCTTTATTTTTCCAAATTCAAGGCGTTTGTCTTTTGTTCGAAGTGCAAGTTCAATTGCTACATATGAAAATGCAAACATCAAGAAATAATAAGCAAAGCCAACAAAGCCAACAGCCCTCAAAAGTTGAACATCAATTCCAAAAAGCATGCAACAAATTATCATTCCAACCGAAAAAATAAGAAACACTGGAAGCAAAGATTGCACAGCATTGAAAAATCTTTTTTTCTTTGGTTTTTCTGAAACAATCTCTCCTTCTGCTGGCTTTTCAGCAACTTCTTTTGCAGGTTTTACATTTGCGGTTTGCTTTTCATCAAGAAGATATTTGTTGATATAGTAAAGCGACCCCATGATCATGATCATAATCAAAACAAAGCCATAGCGAAGTGGAAAGCTATAGTAACTTCCTGTGTGCCACATTTTGTTGATTGGTTCAATAATAAGACCAGCGCCACAAATTACAAACGAAAGCATAAAGAATAATACATTTCTTTTGTCTTGTTTATATTTAAGCATAAGTCGCATGAAGAACACAACTGGAAGCGCATACATAATGATAACAGCAAGTTTGCTGAAAAAGTAACGATAAAGTTCACTTCTTCCATAATCAGTTCCACCAGAAAAACGATGTCCGCCAAGTGATGTCACCATTGATGGAATAAATGTAACCATGCTGATAAGAAGGCTGATAAAGATTGCATAGAAAAGATTTGATGCAACTTTCATTCTTTTAGATTTCTCGCATGCTGTGAAAACATATACAGTTGCAACAACAACGGTTCCAACCAAAACCATATATGTGATATAATAACTCAAAATAAGCATATATGAAAGCACAATAACAAACCAGAAAATCTTTCCATTTTCAACAAGTTCTTTTGCAGACAAAATCAAAAGTGGAAACAAAATCATAAGGTCAAGCCAACCAATGTTTGTAAAGTGAACCATTGTCCAACCCGAAAATGTCCAAACAATTGCAAACATAAGCAAAATCCATTGGTTGATTTTTGGGAAAAATCTTTTAAAACAGAAATATGCCGTTGTTGCCATAAGTGCCAAACGCACAATGAACAAAAGCGAAATTCCCGTCATGATATAATCTCTTGGGAAAATTCCAATAAGCCAACTTATTGGTGATAAAAATCCGTTTAAAACAAAACTTGAAAAAAGGCTTCCACCTGCTCCAAGATTAAACGAAACCATGAAACTGCCCTTTCCGTGAAGCCAGTCCCAAAGTCCTGTATATGCAGGAATCAGTCCGTCACTGCAATCAATATAACAAATTGACTCCTTGCCAAATGGTGCAATCCCCTTGCAGACCATTGCAATAAGATAAACAAAAATCGAAATCAAAGCCGGCAAAGAATATTCCAAAACTTTAAGCCATTTTTGTTTCTTGGTTAAAATAGTTTTAGTTTCCATTATAACTCCTTAAAATATTGATACCTTTAAATATTTTACCAAATTAAACGACGCTTGTCATTTAAAATCTAACAATAAAAAATAAAAAAATATAAAAAACACTTTACAAAATCAAAATTATGACATATAATAGGTTCACTTGTGCGAGGGTGGCGGAATAGGCAGACGCGCTTGTTTAAGGGGCAAGTGATGAGAGTCGTAAGGGTTCAAGTCCCTTTCCTCGCACCAATACAACAAAAAAGAGAGGAACAATCCTCTCTTTTTTCATGCAAAAATATAAAAGTGACTTTACACCCTTTTGGGTTCAAAACCTGTCGGTTCCAGACCGAACATTTCATGTTCTCCCCGGCTTTGGCTAAAAAGTGTTATCAACACTTTTCTTAACGCGTCGCCCCTTTCCTCGCACCAAGTAAAATAAAAAGAGAAATCGTTTGACTTCTCTTTAATTTTATAAAAATAATTCCTTTGGGAATGATATTTTGCTTACGCAAAGTGATTAATGAAAATATCATATTATCTGTACAAATATAAGCAATTACGTTTTAGAAAAACAATACAACAAAAAAAGTCCAAACAAATATCTGGACTTTTTTATTTATTTTTCACCAAAACTAAATTGACAAATTTTCTTTAATACAGTTTTCAAATGCTGGGATTTCTTCTGAAAGAAGTTTATCAAGGTGCCTTACAAGCACATCTTCGCACTCTTCCAAACCGTTTTGAATTTGTTCTTTGTCAAGAATTATATTTGACCTAAATACCCTTGCCCACTGATTTGGAGTTTCGTTATTTTTATGCAAAATGTTAAACTTTTTATGGTTCTTTTGAGCAATTTTAAAAATCTCAACACAAACAGGGTTTGATGCATCACTAATGGATGCAAGACATTGTGATTTATAATTGCCCAGAATTTCAATTTCATATAAAAATCCACAGCCATTTTTCCAACCATAACTCAAATCATTGTTTTTCGGAACAAGACTGTTCATATATTTTGTTGTAAAACGAACATATGCTTTTGAGCAATTATCTCTGTCAAAAATAACATTATATTTTTCGGCATTCTTTTCAAGAAAATCCATAATAAAATCTGAAATAGAAGCAACTTCGTCTGGGCGATATTGATAAATCAAATCAAGCGCGACCTTATATTTTTTATAAATTTCATTACAAATTTTTTCAATATCTTTATCCATAATAATATCTCTCCTTAACATTGAAACATAATTTTTCAAAAGCAATTTCACGTCATCTGAAAGATTTGGATTTTCTTTCAAGATCTCATCAATTGCCTCAACAACCATATAATAGTTGGCATTGCACCAATATTCGCTGTCTTGCGCCTGCAAACCATCAATGGTTAAAAAAATATAAATGTTTGTGTATCCTTTATAAATTGGTTCAACTTTACTTCTATAATCAAGTGTTTGATTTTGTCTTTCAGATGCATAGATTTTGTTTTCAATTGTAATTGTATATTTTTCCTCGTCTGAAACCATGAAAATATCAATATTTTTCCACTCTCTTTTTATCATGAATGTGTCATAATCAAGCAGAGACAAATGAAGAATATCCGAATTTATCGCTTTTGAACCTTGATTTTCTTTCATAACTTTTTGCATAAACTTGCGAATAAATTTATCACCAATCCCGTGGTTTGCATTTACATTGAAAAGCCATGCCAAAAAGTTGCT
>USTJ01000072.1 GCA_900557585.1 uncultured Eubacteriales bacterium | reverse complement strand
ATGACAACAACCGTAATTCCTGCAAACCTTACAAGCATAAAATTTATTGAAAAAGCATCAAGTGATTACACAAAAATAGGAACACTTTCAACAGGACTTCCGGTTTATCAGGGCACAACATCAACCGAAATTGCTTTTGTGGGAGGAAAGATAAGCACAACTTATAGTTGTAAGAATTTGTTTGATGGTTTATCAAAATTGACATCAATAGATTTTAAAGTTTTTGACACATCAGCAGCAACTGATATGACCTATATGTTCAAAAATTGTTCAAGTTTATCAAGTCTTGATTTGAGTGGGTTTGACACATCAAATGTGTCCAATATGGATTTTGTATTTTTGGGCTGTTCAAGTTTGACAAACATTACTCAAAATTTTGATACATCTAAAGTTTTATATATGCGTCAAATGTTTTATGGCTGTACAAAATTGATTAACCTTGACGTGAGCAATTTTAATACATCAAGAGCATTTTCACTGTATGGAATGTTCTACAATTGTTCAAGTTTGACAACTTTGGATGTTAGCAATTTTATTACATCGAATGTGTCGGATATGGGGTCAATGTTTGGTGGTTGTTCAAGTTTGACAACTCTTGATGTAAGCAAATTTAACACTTCTAATGTAACAAATATGAAATTTATGTTTTTTGGTTGTTCAAACTTAACAAATCTTGATGTAAGTAAATTTGACACAGCAAAAGTGACAAATATGTCATCTATGTTTTATAAATGCTCAAAATTAACAAGTCTTAATGTTGGCAATTTTAACACATCAAAAGTAACAACCATGTCAGGTATGTTTTCTGATTGTTCAAGTTTAACTGGATTGGATGTTAGTGGCTTTAACACATCGAATGTTACTTCTTTTAATGGTATGTTTTCTTTTTGTTCAAGATTAACAAGCGTTGATGTGAGCAATTTTAACACATCAAAAGGAACAGATATGGGAAATATGTTCCTTTATTGTTCAAGTTTAAAGAGTCTTGATGTTAGCAAATTTGACACTTCAAATGTTACAGATATGTCACAAATGTTTAGAGATTGTTCAAGTTTAACAAGCCTTGATGTAAGTAATTTTAACATATCAAAAGTAACGAATATGCGTTGTATGTTTTATTCGCTAAATAACTTAAAAAGTTTAGATGTAACCAATTTTAATACAACAAATGTTACTAATATGTCAGGTATGTTTGGAAGTTGTTCTGCGTTGACAAGTCTAGATTTAAGGAATTTTGACACTGCAAATGTAACAGACATGTCAACTATGTTTCACTATTGTTACAATTTGTCAAGTTTGGATGTAAGCAGTTTTAACACATCAAAAGCAACGACAATGTCTACGATGTTTTCTGAATGTACAAAATTAACAAGTTTGAATTTGAGCAATTTTAACACATCAAATGTGACAAACATGATGCAGATGTTTGATGGTTGCACAAAGTTGACAAGTCTAAATTTAAGCAGTTTTGACACATCAAGTGTTTCTACAATGGCAAATATGTTTAGAGATTGTTCAAGTTTATCAAGTCTAGATTTAAGCAGTTTTGTCACATCAAAAGTTTTTACAATGGCACAGATGTTTAGAAATTGTTCAAGTTTAACAACTCTTGATTTGAGCAGTTTTGATATGACAAAAGTTACATCATATTCAGATATGCTTAATTTTGGCTCGGCAAACAAAATTGCTAAATTTAAAACACCATATAATAACAGTGCAGAACTTCCAATTACAACGGGTTCAACACTATATGACACTGCGACGGGGAGTGTTGTTAATGTGATTCCGGCAAATGCATCGGCAAGCAAGACTTATGCTGTGAAAGTTGATTTGACTTTTGATGCGAATGGGGGAACATGTGGCACTTCGACTTTGAGTGTTTATTATGGCATTAAACTTTCAGACCAAAATGTGACACTTCCAACAGCAAGCAAAACTGG
The DNA here is from genome assembly GCA_900557585.1 of uncultured Eubacteriales bacterium. Taxonomy (GTDB): domain Bacteria; phylum Bacillota; class Clostridia; order Christensenellales; family UBA1242; genus UMGS2069. The sequence continues at coordinate 2,885 of USTJ01000072.1, read as the reverse complement.
ATATTCTTTTGATGGTTGGTATGAATCAACAACTTCAACAGTGAAATATCTGACAACTTCAATTTTTACATCTGCAACAACTTTATATGCTAGATACATGAGTAGTACTGCAAGATATGTTGAGTTTAACGAAACTGAGTGTGGTTTGCTTGAACATTATTTTAAATATGGTGAAGATTCATCCTCTGTCGGAAGCATTGGTAATCTTTCTGCCATGGAGATTACTGCCATTGCTTTTTTATCAGATTTTAAAAACAGTATAAATGCATATACGAGATTGTCAGAATCTAAGTTTACATCGTCTGGCGAATTTCAATTTTATCTTGGAACTCCAACGACAGACAAATTTAGGACTCTGATGGGGGAGACAGTTTTGATTATTGCTCCGGCAAGTTGTGATGGAAACACTTATATATCTTTCCCTGCTGAGGTTAATTTAGATTTGCTTATAAACACTTTTTCAAGTTATACTGCTCTTGACCTTCGTGGTTGGAGTGCTAAAAATTTTGATAATGAAGGAATTACCATTCCAAGCAATGTTTTAGTTGCAATTCTTCCACAAGATATTGGGATCAAAAAAGTGTATATTATGAATTCAGACACCAAAGTTTATAGATACACTGGAGCGATATATACAAAAGTTATTCAAATGTTTGATGCTCCAAGTCGGCTAGAAAGCAATGATTTTGAACTTGTAAAGACTTTTGTTTTTTGCAAAAATAAAAATTCTATTCAAACTGTTTTAGAGATTAACGATGAAAAATTGCTTGAAACAAAAAGAAAAATTAAAATTGTTTCAAACATGAAAAAAGAATAAGAAGAAAAGTATATTTTCGAAAAGGGAGCAATAAAAAACCACCAAGATTTTTGGTGGTTTTTTTGTTTTATTTTTTTTGTTTTATTTTTTTGTTTGATGTGAACAGAATAAACTTGTAGAATTTCTTTTTATTTGATATAAACGCCTTCAACTTACAAATATTTTTGCTGGTTCACTATTTTTTTTTGAGTGGTGGCAATGTTTGCTTGTTCTTTTCATGTGCTTTATTTGTCTGGGTTACATATTATTACATGTTTGGTTCGTCGTTATTTTTGCTTGACTCGCTGAAAATTTCATCAACATTGATGTTGCTTTGAATAAGACAGTTTCTGATGTCATCCATATTGTCGCGGTCGATATAATAGATATTTGCTTTCACAACAAGGTTTTGTGTTGGTGAAAGGTTGTCTTCAAGTGGAAGCAATTGTGTGTTTCCGTTTGGAAGGGCATGGAGACATATTGATTGTTTTTTCCCTGTTTGGAGGTTGTCAAGGTGAAGATAGGCAACTTTTCCAAAATAGTCACAATTGTCAATATAAATTTTATGAATTGGGCTGATTGCTTCATCGTTATATGAAGGGTCTGAAACCAAATATTCTTTTCCGAGAGGAAGAACGATGATTCTGTCATATTCAATACGGTTGCTTCGGCTGTCATTTGTTCCAAAAAGGATAACTTGATATAAATCTTTGCTCATAATATACCTCGCTTTGTGGTTATATTTTATTATACTTTTGGTTTAATTTCAATAGCAAATGCAAATTTTGTTGCAAATTTTATCTTTTTTGACCAAAAATATATTTTCTTTGAGAGTTTTGTTTTTTAAATATTGTACAAAAATATATTTTTATGGTACACTTTAAATATGTATATTTGGATAATTAAATTTATAACTTTGATCGGAACACTTCTTTCTTCGTTGGTGTTCAATTTTCACAAGCCAATTAAAGGCATTAAAACAAAGCATAATTTGAAATATAAAAAGAAAGGCAATCATTATAACAAACTTGATGTGCACTTTCAAAAAGACAAGACCGAAGAAAAGAAGCCATGTATCATCTATTTTCATGGTGGTGGCTGGGCTTGTTATTCAAAATCAATTTACACAACACTTTCACGCCGTCTTGCAAGCATGGGCTATGTTGTGTTCAATGTGAATTATGGACTTGCACCAATCTATAAAATGGACAACATTATTTCAGATGCTGTTTCAGCAATCAAGTTTGCAAGGGAAATTGCACCAAGTTTTGGTGGCGACCCAGACCAAATTACGCTTGCAGGTGACTCGGCAGGAGCACACATTTCTTCTCTTGTGACAGGAATGGTGAATAGTGGTGAAATTGATTTTCCAGAACTTAAAGGAAAAATCAAGAGCCTTATTTTGCTTTATGGCGTTTATGACATTGACACAACTTTCACAAGTGGATTTCCAAACATTCGAACCTATTTGAAAGTGAGTTTGCACGGAAAAGTGAAAGACAAAAACGAGAACCGAAAATATTCACCAGTTGAATATGTCTCGGGCGAGTTTCCACCTGTGTTCATGGCAAGTGGCGAAATTGACAAACTTCACAAAAGTCAAAGTGCTGTCATGGCAAAAAAACTTGAAGAAAGTGGGGTTGAACTTGACCGTTTGTTCTTTGCAAAAAAAGAACTTCGTGCAATGCATGCCTATATGATTTTTGATGGGCTTGAAACAAATGTGAAAACCTTGAAACACATTGAAAAATTTTTGAAAGGAGTTTATGAAAAGTGATAGTTGCGTATATCATTTCTGCTGTTTGCCTTCTTGTTGACCAACTCACTAAATTTTTGCTTTATGGCAAAAGTTGTTCACTTATTGGCGACCTTTTGTGGCTTGAACCTGGTTTCAACACTGGGGCATCTTTCAGCATGTTTTCAAACGCAACAACTTTTTTGATTATCTTTTCAATTCCAATGGTTGTTTTAATGAACTATGCAATAATCACCGACAAGGTTACAAAATCTAAATTTTTTAAAATTGCTCTTGGAATAATGCTTGCCGGAACCGTTGGAAATCTTATCGACCGCATTGTTTATGGCGGGG
>USTJ01000071.1 GCA_900557585.1 uncultured Eubacteriales bacterium | reverse complement strand
AACAAAAAAGTAAAGTTGGGCTTTGCTTTTGGTGGGGGCGCACTTCGTGGGCTTGCATATATTGGAGTTTTCAAGGCGTTTGAAGAACTTGGAATCAAGCCAGACTATATTGCAGGAACCAGCGTTGGTTCAATTTTTGGTGCACTTCTTTCAGCGGGTTTTTCGTCTGATCAAGTTTTGGAAGAAATGAAAAAACTCAAATTTCGCGACATCAAAAACAGCCGATTCATTTGGAAGCCATCAAACGCAGAAAACATTGAAGAGGTTTTAAAACGCGTTTTCCAAAAAGACCTTATGTTTTCTGAACTTCAAATTCCGCTTTCAATTGTTGCTGTGGACATTCGAAATGGGCAAGAGGTTGACATTACAAGCGGAAGTGTTGCAAAGGCAAGTTCGGGTTCTTGCGCTCTTCCTGGAATTTTCACCCCAGTTGTCTATAATGACATGCACCTTATGGATGGAGGCTTAAAAAACGTTGTTCCAGCCGATGTTGTGCGTGAGATGGGTGCTAATGTGGTTATTGCGTTCGATGTGAACCGTACACGTGGAATTGGAACTGATTCGTTGAAAATGTTAGACGTTTTGAAGGGCTCTCTTGGAATTATCATGCAAGCGAATGTTGAAAAGAAACTTGAAGATGCAGACCTGATTTTGATGCCAAATCTTGACCGTTTCAGTGCGTCTAAACTTGGTGACATTGACGCAATGATAAAGGCGGGCTATGACAACGTTATGAACAATAAAGATGAAATCATTCGTCTGATTTCTTCTCGCCCTAAACTTAAAATTTATAAACTTGCGCGAAAATATCGCACCGCAAGAATGAAAGTGAATGCAAAAGGAAAAACCGAAGATGAAGAAAGAGTTCAATAAAAAAGTATTTCTCACAAAATTTATTTTGATTGTTGTTCTTGGAATCATAATGGGCGTTTCATGCTTGTTTTCAAGCCAAATTGAAACCGCTCTTGGAATTGGAAATAAGTCGGCATCAATGTCGGCAAAAGAAGAAATTGTTGACGGGCTGAAAGTGCACTATCTTGACGTTGGCCAGGGCGACTGCACCTTTATTCAGTTTCCAGACAACACAACAATGATGATAGACGCAAGCATTGCTTCATATTCAAGCCATATTATCGAATATGTTCAAGGCCTTGGCGTTTCGCAAATTGACTATTTTGTTTTGACACACTCTGACAACGACCATGTTGGCGGAGCAAAAGCAGTTTTTGACACGTTTGAAATTGTAAACGTATATCGTCCATTTCAAATTGCAGTGAAAAAGGTTGGAAACGAGATGAGTGCCATTGAAGAAGAGAAACTTAAAGATTATTACCCAGGCGATGTTCAAACCGCAACCAACAATTCATATTTAAACTTTATCAGAAGTGCTTATTCTGAAACTTACACAAAAGACGGGGCAGAGCACAACGCAAATGTCACTGTTTCATATGACGGCATTGTAATTTCATCAACCATTGCAAGCGTTTCTTTCACTTTTGAGTTCTTTGCGCCACTCATTCGCGCGGGAGGTTTTGAAATTGATTATGCATCAACTTCAACCCATGGCTATCCAACAAAGAACAATGGAAATGCAAACGATTCAAGCCCAGTGATGCTTCTTGAATATAGCGACAAAAGTTTTGTTTTCACAGGAGATGCAAGCGAAACTGTTGAGAAAGAAGTGATGAACACTCTTAACGAAACCGAGAAAGCTCGTTTCAAAAACATCGATGTCATGCAGGCAGGTCACCACGGAAGCCGTTACAGCAACTGTGAAGAATTTTTGGCACTTGTTTCTCCAAACTATTTTGTTGTAAGTGCAGGCAAGGACAACCGCTATGGTCACCCTCATCAAGAGGTGATAGACCGCGTGAAAGCGCTTCCACACACTGTTTCAGACTATTTACTTGTAACCTATGAGTCGGGCGACATTTTGTTTGGGCTTGACAAAAACGGAAACTTGATTTATGCCGCAAATGCAAGCGGTTCGGGCATCACGGTTTATTATTGGGAAATTGCACTTGGAATTTTTGTTCTTGGAACAATTATAATTTTGAGTGTGAAAGTTACAAAAAACAAAAAAGCAACTGCAAAAAGAGCAGTTTCAACAACAAAAAAGACACTGAAAAAATATTCAAAATAATTGGCAAATAATCGTCATAAAAAATCTTTAATCTGTGAGAAAATGCAATCAAAATGTATGTTTATATGCAAAAATGTGTGCGTTTTTTGCAAAAACACTTTTTTGGTTGAAACACCCGAAAAAATATGCTATAATCATAGGAGAAAGGAGAGTTATGGTTCAAAACATTGCAATTGTTTCGTTTAAAAGTGGACAGGCATATAATGTTGCCAAGGTTCTTGCTGGGCAACTTGACATGTCTTTTCTTGACACGGTTGAACTTTTTGAGTTTGACAATGCACCAAGAACCCAGTCGGACATGATCAGAGAATTTGGGCTTACACTTTATAAAAAGAAAATCCGCTCAACTGTGAAATATGCAAGTTTTTTTGAAAACACAGTTATCAATGTTGACATTTCTGCGCTCTATTCAAACAACGTTTTGGACATTGTGAAAAACAATTGCTTGCTTATTTATCTAAACAATGGAACAAAAAGGGTTTATAACTTTTTACAAAAGCAAAACTATCAAACCAAAGAACTCAAAAAACTTTATAAACTCAGTCTTGACCAAGTTGAAAAACGCAACCGTCAAATCAAGGATAAGGCAGACATAACTCTTAATGTTTCAGCCGCCCATGATCATGATCTTAAAATTGCGAGTGAAGTTATAAGACACATTAAAGAATTTTATGGCATAAGATAAAAAAAATTGTCAAAAACTATTTACAAATGCAAAAAGTTTGTGTATAATCACACGCAATTGGAGAAAATTTTATGGCAAACACTACAAAAAAATCAAACAAAATCTGGGTTGACGGAAACACTCTTGTTAAAATTGACGGCGAAAAAATGGTTGATTTTGAACTTAACGGAAATGGCTATTCTGCAAAACTTAAAGCATTCATTGCAAAGCGTGACAAAGCGCTTGAAGAAGCAAGCAAAGCAAAAACCGTTAAAAAGGTTGTTGAAGCCGAACCAGGAATGGAATAATATAAAGAAATATAAGAAAAATTTGATGCAAAAAGTTGCATCATTTTTTTTTGCAAATTTTCAAGCATTTTCATCAAATAATTTTGTATAGTTTGCATAAAATTTTTTGGAAAAATCATTAGCATATGTGGCTTTGTTGTGCTATAATTGCAAGTCCGTGCCCAAGAGAAAGGCTAATTTTAGGGGAGGGGAAAATGCGGAAAAAGAAAAAATTGTTATTCATTTTTGCGTCTGTTTTAATTTGCTTTATAACGGTTTTTAGTGTTATCATGGCAGTGCCTCGCAAAAACAAAACAGCACTTGCTTTTGTTGAAAGTGGCGAACTTTCAATGAGTGCCGATGCTGATAACACAGGTTCATATTCAATTTTTGGAATTGATGAAGACTTTGATTATTATGCTTTGACTTGCGCAACAAAAGAGCGTGCTGAAAACATGAAAAATCAAATTCAAAAGAAATCTAAACTTGACACTTCGATTTGGACAAGAATTAAAGATTCAACAATCGATTTTGAAAACAAAGGGGCAGTTCTAATTGTAAAGGTTGTGCCTTTGACAAACGAAATCAAAAACTACAAAATCATGATAAATCCTCTTGCAAGGCAGGGCGAACATGTTGTTGTTTGCACTTTGAAACGCTCGCAAGATTTTGAAAACGGATTTGCAATCAACGATTTTGGAACAATGAAACAAAACCGCTATGAACTTGAAACCGCCTATATGGTTTCGGTTGACAGTGGCTATGGCTTTTTCATAGAAGTATATGGCGAAAACTTGCTTTATACCGAGAAAAACAAAATTGGAACCGAAGTTGGAAACAACTCTGAAAATCCAATTTGCAGTGACAGCCAAGAAGTTGCGCCTGCGCTGAAAGAAAACATGGCGAAAGGCAAACACTATCTTGAAGCAAAAATCTATTCGGTTGAACTTGACGATGAGGGAAAGGGCGTTGCAGGAACCGAACGAATAGAGTTCACAATTGTTTTAAAGGTTGAAATTCAAAAAGGCGAAGCATCGCTTGTTCCAACAATTTCCGAAACTGGAAACAACGGAACACAAGCATATAATCTATCAAAAGGAGACATCTTTGGCATTATCATCGCGTCGGTTCTTGGCGTGTTCACACTTCTTTACATTTTCGGATATGTGTTTCTATATCGAAAAGGTAAACTTGACGGACACCGTATCAGCGTGATATATCACTTTTTGCCAAAACATAATTAAAATGAAAAACACAAAAATCATCAAGCCGACTTACAGGAAAAGTTCTTCTCTGTGGTCGGCGTTTTTTTCGTAAAAAAATTGGTATTTTCTTTATAAATTTTTATTTTTTATCATTTCTGGCTTGTTGACATATTTTTCATGATTTATTATAATAATATTATGACGAATTTATTTGAGAACTTTTTTCTAGATAGAGTGGCTTTCACAGTTTTTGGCATGAAGATATATTGGTATGGTGTTATCATCACTTTTGCCATCATGCTTGTGTTTGGGCTATCTTTCTTGCTTTGCAAAAGAAAAAAACTAAGTTCAAATTTGCCATATGAAATTATCATTGCAATTTTGCCTCTTGGAATTTTGTCGGCAATTTATGAAAACAGAGTTCTGGATAAAGTCATTCGCATTTTGTCGTCCCTCAGTGTATCTATGCCGTCTTTCTGGATCGGTCTGATGCTGCTCTATATATTTGGAGTAAAGCTAAAAGTGATTTCCGTGAT
>USTJ01000070.1 GCA_900557585.1 uncultured Eubacteriales bacterium | reverse complement strand
AGAATATATTCGGTTGTGTCTGCACCAATGTCGGCAGAAATCAAGCAAAATTCGAGTTCTTCAAAGAAATCTTCATCAATGTCATTTCCGGTGAAAATATATTTGAGTTTTTCTGAAAATGATTTTTTTGTTTTTTTCATTCCTTCGAAAAGTCTAGACCAAAATCCCATTTTATGCTCCTTCGGTTGAATTTTTAACAGCGTCACTCAATTTTACTGAAACCATTTTTGAAACACCCTTTTCTTCCATGGTTACACCATAGAGACAGTCGGCAAGTTCCATTGTTGGCTTTCTGTGTGTGATAACAATAAATTGTGTGTCTGAACTGAAATTTTTAAGATATTTTGCAAAGCGCTCAACGTTCGCATCGTCAAGAGCGGCTTCAATTTCGTCAAGAACGCAGAAAGGCATTGGACGAAGTTTCAAAATTGCAAACAAAATTGCAACAGCAGTAAGCGCCTTTTCACCACCAGAAAGCAAAGTGATGCTTTGAAGTTTCTTTCCAGGTGGCTCTGCAATAATGTCAATTCCGCATTCAAGAAGACTTGCCTCTTCGGTTTGGTCAAGACGAAGTTCCGCACGACCACCACCAAACAACTCTCTGAATGTTTTTTGGAAGTTAGTGTTGATTTGGTCAAATTGTGTTTTGAACTTAGACTCCATTTCGGTTGTAAGTTCTTTGATGATTTTGAGCAAATCATTTTCTGCATTTTTAAGGTCGTCACGTTGGGTTGTAAGGTCTTCATATCGGCTTGTAACCTCTTTAAGTTCCTCAATTGCGGCAACGTTTACATAGCCAAGTGCAGAAATTTGTTTTTTGATTTTTGCAGATTCCGCCAAGCCTTCTGAAAGATTGAACTCTGGCAATTTGAACTCGGCAGCGTTTGCATAGGTCATGTTATATTCTTCCCAAACACGTTCTTGCATTGTTTCAATGTCGGTGTCAATTTTTGCAAGGTTCATTTCTTCTTTGGTTTTCTTGTCACTTGCTCTTTGAATTTCGGTTGAAAGTGACATTTTCTTTTGGTCAGCATCGTTCATTTCAACTTGCATTTGAACTTTCACTTGGTCAAGACTTGCAAGTTTGTCACGAACATCACGAAGTGCGTCCATGTTTCCTTTATATGCAGATTCTTGCATAAGTGAATCAAGAGAACTTTGAAGTTCGCTTATAAGAGTAAGTTGTTTTTGATATTCAAGTTTATTCTCGCGAGAACGGACATTACTGTCTGCAATTTGTGTTTCAAAACGCTCAATTTCATTTTCAAGCGATGATTTGTTTGTTGTTCCCGAAGCAATTTTAACTTTAAGTTCGGTCAAAGTGTCATAAAGAGTTTCGCGTTGTTTACGAAGAAGGTCAAAACGGCTGTTCTCTTTACGCTTTGTTGCACTTGCTTCTTCCTTCTTGTCGGTCATTTCTCTTTCTTCGGATGCAACTTTTGCAAGTGCGGTTTCCAAAGCATCAAGACGGTCAAGAATGGTTTCAAGTGAAAAATCTGTGCTTCTTTTTTCACGTTCTTGAAGAGCAATTGTGTCTTCTATGCGATATATGTTTTCAGTTTGCTTTGCACTTTCAACTTCTTTTTCATGAATTTGCTCACCAATTTTGATAAGTTTATCATTGTTTTCAGCAATAAGTGCATTGCATTTTTGTTGTTTTTCAAGAAGTACACGAACTTCTTCTTTTTCAATTTCAAGGGCTTTGTTAAGGTCTTCAATTTCACGTTCACGACCAATAAGATTGGTTGTGTTTTCTTTCTTTGAACCACCAGAAATTGAACCTTGTGGGTTGATGATATCTCCATCAAGTGTTACAAGTTTTGTTGTATATGATGTTGCTTTTGCAATTTCAACAGCGTTGTCAAGATTGTCAACAATCACTGTTCCGCCAAGCAAATGCTTGAAAATTGGGTCAAGTTTTTTGTCATATGAAATAAGTTCATTTGCAATTCCAAGAACACCACGTGTGTTGAGTTTTGCTTTCACAAAATCTGGAACACTGCGCTCTTTCACACTTGAAATTGGCAAAAATGTTGCTCTTCCATAGCGATTTTGCTTTAAATAGTTGACAATATATTTTGCATCTTCTTCATTTTTTGTGACAATGTTTTGAACAGATGCACCAAGCGCCATTTCAATTGCAGTTTCAAGTTTCTCTGGAACTTTCATAAGTTTTGCAACAACACCAACAATCATTCCACCAAGAGTTGAGTTTGTTTTAGATTGTTCCAAAAGTCTTTTAACAGAAATGATATATCCCTCGTTGTCTTCTTGCATTTCTTGAAGAACCTTTGCACGAGAGAGTTTTGCATGATAGTCTATTTTCTTGTCATCAAGAGTGCGAGCAATCAAAACATTTTTGTTTTCAAGGTCTTGTTGCTTGTCTATCATTGCTTGTTGATTTTCTTTGAGTTCATCAATTGTTTTTTGAGTTTCACCAAACAATTTTTGACCATTTGCAAGTTCGTCATTCAAAGAAGCAATTGCATTTGAAAGTTCTTTTTGGCGTTTTTCAACTTCCACTTTCTTGTCTAAAAGTGCTTGCTTTTCGGTTTTGATTGATGAAAGGTTACTCTTAACATCACCAAGAGATTCAAGAGTGCTATAAATTTCGCCCTCTTGCTCTTCTGCTTGTTTTTCACCAACCAAAAGGCGATCTGCAACTTCGAGATATTCATCATTTATCTTTTCACTTTGCTTTTCAAGTTCTTCTAGCATTGTGTTTTGAAGTGCCAAAGATTTTTTCTTTTCTTCAAGTGCACACGCAATAGAATCACGCAAGATTTCGTCTTGTTTAATGTCTGAATCAAGTTTGTCGCTTGAAGTTTTAAGGTTTGCAATTTTTTCTTGCAAAAGTTTTGCTTCGCCAGACTTTTTTTCAAGTCCAACAGTAAGGTTCAAAAGTTCATCACGAAGTTGCTCAATGTTTTTGTCAAGGTCTTGAATTTTTTGTGAGCAATTGTTAAAAGCATTCACAGCCTTTTCAAAATCAGCAGTTTTAAGTTCAAGTTCTTCGTTGATTGCATCAAGTTTTTCGTTGATTTGAGCCTTATTTGTTGCAGCGTTATCATATTGATAAACATAAATGTTAAGTTCAAGATTTTTAAGTCTGTCACGAAGTTCAAGAAATTTTTTCGCATTTTCAGATTGCTTTGTAAGAGGCCCCAAACGGTTTTCAAGTTCAGAAATAATGTCATATAAACGAGTAAGGTTGTCTCTTGTTCTTTCAAGTTTTCTTTCGGCCTCAATCTTTCGATTTTTGAATTTAGAAATTCCGGCAGCCTCTTCAAAAACTGAACGACGTTCTTCTGGTTTTGCAGAAAGAAGGCTGTCAATTTTACCTTGTCCAATCACGCAATAACTTTCTTTTCCAAGACCAGAATCGTGCAAAATGTCTGTGATGTCTTTCAAACGGCATGGATTTTTGTTGATGAGATATTCACTTTCGCCCGAACGATAGAGTTTTCTTGTCAAAACAACTTCGTCATAGTCAACCGGAAAAATCTTTGTTGAGTTGTCAAAAATCAAAGAAACTTCGCAAAAAGACTGAGGCTTTCTTGCCTCTGTTCCATTGAAGATAACATCTTGCATGCTTGCGCCACGAAGAGACTTTGCACTTTGTTCACCCATAACCCAACGAATTGAGTCGGCAACGTTACTTTTTCCGCAACCATTTGGGCCAACAATTCCAGTTATTCCGGCCTCAAACTTCACTTCAAGTTTGTCTGCAAATGATTTGAAACCATAAATGTCAAGTTCTTTAAATTTCATTTTTGTTCTTTCCTATATTAAATCTTTTTAACACTTTCAAGTGCCTTTTGTGCAGCAATTTCCTCGGCTTCACGCTTTTTGCTCGAAACACCTATGCCAGACATAACACCATTTATAAACACCTTTGAAGTATAGGTTTTTTCTTCACCTTCTCCAACAGTTGAAAATTGATATACAATTTTTGCATTTTTAAATTTTTCTTGCAAAAGAGATTTATAACTGTCTGGAACGCCATGAGTGCTGATTCCTTTTAGTGACTCACTCATCACGCTCAAAACAAACTCTCTTGCCTTTTCAAGACCAGCGTCAAGATAAAGCGACGCAATCAGTGCTTCCATTGCATCAGCCTGCATTGCAACAGTTGGTGCTTTGTTTTTGAAAGCCTCTCCACAAAGCAAAAACTTTGTAAGTCCAAGACCATCAAAAATGAAAGATAATGATTTTTCGCTTACAAGAGAGGCACGAATTTTGGAAAGGTCGCCCTCGTTCTTGCGATATTTATGATATATTTCATCGGTCACAATTACAGACAAAACGCTGTCTCCCAAAAATTCCAACCTTTCATTTGAGCGAACTTTGTGTTCGTTTGTATAACTCGAATGAATAAATGCATTTTTAAGAAGGTTTTTGTCTTTATATGAATGACCAACAATTTCTTCAACCTTTTTGAAATCTTCCATTACTGCTCCTGACTAAAAGATTCTTCAAGTTTTGAAATGAATCCGCTATTATAAATGTCTTTCACTTGGCGAACGCAAGAAAGAAGTGTTTCTGCCTTGCAAGTTCCATGTGTTTTGAAAACAATCTTTTTGATTCCAACAAATGCAGAACCACCAAGTTTGTTATAGTCAAAATGAGTTTTAAGATTTCTGAAAACTGGTTTCATCATTCCCGCACCCATTTTTGCAAAAAGTGAAGCATTATTTATTTCACTTTTCAAAATTTTCATCAAATTGAGAATTGCACCTTCTGATGCTTTAAGAGCAATGTTTCCGGAAAAGCCATCGGCAACAATAATGTCAACATCGCCAGCAAGCAAATCTCTTGCTTCAACGTTTCCAACGAAAT
>USTJ01000069.1 GCA_900557585.1 uncultured Eubacteriales bacterium | reverse complement strand
ATTTTCAATAGTACAATTTCAAAAATTGGAAAGGCAAAAAACATCTCGGTTTATATGCCAAATAAAAACAAAATTTTGCTTTATTATTTTAATGACGGAATCTTTTTAAAGACAATTGATTTTTCTTCTGGAAACACGGTTCTAACCAAAACAAACACCGCTCTTGCATTTAATGAAGTGATACCACTGAAAGAAAATTTGCTTCTGGCAAGAATTGGAAAAAGCATGGAGAAAATTGAAACAAACAAATAAAGTCATCAATATAAAAAACGCAAAATCAATTATTGTAAACATTAAAAACAATGCAAAATTAGTAAAAATTGCATATAAACCAATAAAAGAAACATATGGAGGAAAAAGTTTTGAGCAATAAAAAACTATCATATATCATAAACGAAAAACTAAAAGATAAAGAAAAAGACAAAGAAAATGATGAGAAAAAACCACTTGAAACAAGCGAAAAATCACAAGACAAAAATGTAAAAACTTTTTCACAAGAAAGTTCAAATGACATGAAAAAATTGACAGTTTCAGAGGCTCTTGAAAAAGCAAATGAAATTGCCGATAAATATAAAAAGGGAGATTATCTTAAAGCTCCTGACAGTCTTGGTCTTGAAAAAGTTGATGTTCCAAACAAGTCAAAAGAAGACATTGAAAAACAAGCAAATGAACTTGTTTCAGACAAATATGAAACATCAAAAGAAAAGAGCAATTCAAGTTTTGACAATAAGATTGATGAGATTTTAAAAAGCAATCAAAATCTTCTTGCCAAAAATGAACAAAACAAAAAAGACATTAACGCCTATTATGATTCATCCAAAAAGGAAACTGAAAACCAAGCACTTAAACGTGGGCTTGCAAGATCATCAATTGTGATTGGTGAACTTGCAACAATTGAAAATTCACGCGCAAACGAACTTGCGAATCTTCTTTCAACTTTTCAAAACACACTTGACGAAAACGAAAAACAAATTCAAAAATATGCAAATGAAAAAGAGCAGGCAATAGAAGAACTCGACATTAAAAAAGCGCTTGAAATTGAACAAAAAATTTCTTCACTTTCAGAAGAATATGAAAAGACAAAAAAGGACGCAATTTCCTTTAACAACAATGTTGAAAAACTCGAAGCCGAATATAAACTTTCGCTTGAAAAACAAAAGCAAGAAAAACAAAGAGAAGCCTTAAAAATGCAAAAGACCTATGGCACAAATTATCTTGAAGAAGAGATGAAACAAAAGCAATATGACTTTTTAAAAAACTATCTCGACTCGCTTGAACCATCATATGCTCTGAGCATTCTTTTGACAAACAAAGAGTTCAAATCAATGCTTCAAGACAAATATACAAAACTTTATAAATATATCGCAGACAAGGCATAAAAAACGCAAAAATATGTCGTTATCCATGAAAAACCGTGTTCATTTTATTGATATCCCACAAATTTTATTTTCAAGGAGGAAATAAAATGACAATCAAAGATAAACTCAAATCATATAATTTTTGGATTACACTTGTCAGTGCAATTATACTTTTGCTTCAAGTTTTTGGAGAGAAATTCAACTTTAAAATTGACTCGAATTTCATTATTGATGTTACAACCGGGCTTTGTTCAATCTTTGTTGTTCTTGGCATTATTTCAGTTCCAAAAGCAAAAACAACCAAGACAGATATTCGTTTTATTGAACCAAATTACACAGAACTTTCCGAGCAAATTACAAACCAACTTATGCAAAAAATAAACAACATTTCTTTTACTGAAAAAGTTCAAAATCAAGACGAAAAATGTTTGGAAGAAGACAACAATTCAACCATTGAAACTGTAACAGAAAATGCAGTTGAAAACGATAATGAAACAGAACAAGAGATTGAAAATTTGAACCAAAGCGACACAAAAGATGAGACCAATGACAATAACAACCAAGAAAATATAAATGAAAATGAAAACAAAAATTCAGGCAGTTTGTTTGATATTTAGTTTTCAAAGAGTGGGGAAACCCGCTCTTTTTATTTTGCTTTTATTTCAATATTTGCCAAAATTCTTTTTCGTTTTGCGCAGTTGTTTATATTTATGCTTGCATTTTTGTCTTATATCAGTTATAATGAAATTACAGTTTAGGTTTACTTTTTATAAATATATGTTTAAATTGTCAAAAAAGGGGATATTATGTCTTATAGAAATTCGCTTAAATTATTGATCTCAAATTTCAGCACTGTTTGGAAACAACTTTTGTATATGCTCGTCATCAGCACGCTTTGCTTTGGTCTTGCATATGCAACACTCATTCCAACAATAAACATTTTGCGTGCTGAGGGAGTTCTTGGCGAGTTCTCTGCAATTTTTGAAACAATCTACACTGCACCAAGAGATTTGATCACAGCATGCCGTGACGCTTTCATGCACATGAGCAATGTTATAAATGCAAACGGCGCTTCACTTTGGGCAAGCATTCTGTTTTCAATTCTTTTCGCATATGTTTTGTTTAACATTTTAAAATATGTTTCATTTTATAATGTTTCATATGTAATGCAAATGAAAATGACAAGTTTTGTTGAAGTTGGATATACAAGATCACTCATTTCAAACTTCACCGATGCGCTTCGTTATGCGTTTTCAAGATTTGTCTATACGCTTCCATTTGCGATTTTAAAAATGCTTATCATTTTCACATATCTCAAATTTGCAACAAGTCCACTTTCAATTATTCTTGGCTTGTTTTTGAGCAGTATGATTTTGATTATGGTTTATGCAATTGAAATTTCAATTTTTGTTGGACATGCTCCAACCATGCTCGAAAAAAATGGTGAAATTTCAGCATTCAAAGCATTTTTACAAGGAAACAAAGTTGTTTTCAAGAACTATGCAAAAGTCATTTCAAACTCAATTGTTGTTGCACTTTCAATTATTGTTTTGAACATGTTCCTTGGCGTTTTCACAATTGGCGCAGGGCTTTTCATTACAATTCCAATGAGCATTGTTTTTAAAAGTATTTTTGAACTTGCATCATATCTTGGCTCAAAAGGCGAAAGATATTATGTCGCAGAAAACACAATTGCTGTTTCAAAAGACCATAATATTTCAAAAGATTAAATAAACCAAACCGAAAAACAATTTTATAATGTGCATAGATACACATTAAATTTTTTATGAAAAAAATATTTTATTAGGAGATAACATGGATAATATAGACCAAATTTTAAATGTTGAGCAAAGAATCGAAACAAAACCAACTGGAAGAACAGCACAAAAAGGAAAAAGAAATCTCAATAAAAGAAAAACAACAGTTGTGAAAGCAGTTTCATCTGATGCTGGCGCACAAGAAAATGTTGAAGTTTCTGCAAACGGAAAAAAGAAAAGGGTTTTCGCAGCGCAAGAACAAAACAAATCTATTTCTATTGGCGCAAAAAAATATAATAGAAAAAAATAAAGAACTGTGACGTAAAATATTTTTTTTAACATCAAAAAAAATGGATAAACTGACTTTGGAAGATTCTTTCCGCGAGCTTATTAAACAAAGAAAGTGGTATGTAAATTCCCTACGTTCACCTATTCAGGCGAAATATGATAAAGCTACCTTTCAAAAAGGGGGCAAAGTTCCTGAAGAACGAATCCGGGACTATTTAGCTGCCGCTGGCTGGAAGTGTGTTCAGCCTGAATTATGGGAGAAAATATGAACTTTACAATATTTAACTACAAGATTTTTGCTATTTTCAATATTTATTTGAATTTTGCATTCAATATAACGAACGTTTTTTTAAACTGAAATTTTTTCTTCCTTTTCAAGATCTATTTGCAACTTCAAAAATTCCGCTTTCTTTCCTTGCAATTTTGACTCTATCACGCAAAGTATCTATAATAGGAATATTCCGATCAATCCCATACATATATAAAATAGGATCGGAAGCATCACCTGATATAACTTTTACTGTCTTGTTGCCAAATACTAATTGCAAGAAATTTTGTTTTTCTGAATAATCAATCACTCTATATAATTCTAAATGTTCCTCTCGCCTTGAGATTATACCATGCCTGAAGATCAATTCATCCTTGGTAATAATCCATTTTGTAGCAAACAGCGTGTCTATATATGTGTAGAACAACATAATCCAAACGACTAAAAACAGCACCATCAACGCATAATGTACAGGCATTTCTAAATTCCAATAAATAGCAGAGAACGGGAGTAAAGATGCGACAACAATTATCACAAAATACTTTAAAACCCAATAACCTAGTTTGGGCTTCAATGTTATAGCCGTTTGGTTATCCATAATCTAGTTCTTTATATTAGTATATTGTATAGACTTTGTATCATTCTCTGAATCCGGAACGGAAACTGTATTTTGATAGACCTCTTTTCCATCCTGATACACTGTCATTTTCAATGTAGCACCGGATTTACTTTTGCTAAGAATAATCCCTTGAGCAGAAATAACCTTCACTTCTTTAGAGGTTATATAAACTTTCCGTCCGCTAAAATACTCCGTTACAGAACTTTGTTTTAGGTCTGTGTTACTTGTTTCATCTATAATTGATACGTTATCCGGATTAATAATAATAGCTTCAGCTGTATAATCATCCCCTGAAGCCTCTAATACTACCTTATATACAGCAGATGTATTATTAAAAACAGGATCATCATCCGATCCACTACAAGAAAATAGTATCAAGAAGGTGCACAATAAGAAAAATAATCTGCTCTTTTTCATTATACTACAATTTAATATTTGATTATCACTACTTTCCATATTTTATTCTACCCAAGCAGCTGCTCATGTCAGGAGTGAGCAAAAATGTTTCTGTTTTTTCTTGCCTAGCCTGCAACATGGGAGAGAGAATTGAATACTTACACTTTAATAACTTTG
>USTJ01000068.1 GCA_900557585.1 uncultured Eubacteriales bacterium | reverse complement strand
AGATTTAGGTAGACAGATAGTAGAATTTCTTCTCCTAATTTCAACTTGTTTTTTATCCTGTTTCTATACCTTTTGATTGTATTTGTCTCAATAATCAGGACTTTCGCTTGTTCAGAGATGGCGATTCCTATATAAGTAAGGTAACAAACCTTCATCTCTTGAGAGGTTAGGCCAAAGGAAGAAACTATATGGCTAATATCTCCATATAATATATTGATAGCATCGTAAAGCAACAGCCAGTCTTCCTCTTTCTTGATGTGATTATATCGATGTTTCTTCAAAAACAACAATTGATGGCGTGCTTTATCTTTTTCAATCGAACAGAAAATTGTCGGTTGTAATCATTACAAAAAATGGCAACTATGACGAGCAACCAATTGGCGTTGTTGTCACAAGTGACACAATCGACATGCAAACAATTCTTGATAACTATTAAGGAAAAAATAAATGGAAATTGCAAATCAATGGAAAGATTATGAAATTCTTGCAACCGGAAATGGCGAGAAACTTGAAAGGTGGGGAAATGTTTATCTTCTTCGCCCAGACCCTCAAATTATTTGGAACGCAGAAAGAGATCTTTCAAAAGAACCAAAATTGAATGCTCATTATCACCGCACAAACACTGGTGGTGGGGCATGGCAAAAACTCAAAAAAATGCCAGAAGAATGGATTGTTGCATACAAGAACATGAAGTTTCTGGTGAAACCAATGGGCTTTAAACACACTGGACTTTTTCCAGAACAAGCATACAATTGGGATCAAATGATAAACCTTATCAAATCTGCAAACCGACCAATCAATGTTTTAAATTTGTTTGCATACACGGGCAACTGTTGCTTGTGCAAGTGCTGGGGCGAGCGTGTGTCATGTTGACGCTGCAAAAAACATGGTTGAGCGTTGCAAAGAGAACATTAAACTTTCGGGTCTTGAAACTGCGCCGGTTCGTTATATTGTTGACGATTGCCGAAAATTTATTGAACGCGAAATCAAACGTGGACATTTCTATGACGCAATCATCATGGACCCACCTTCATATGGCCGTGGTGCAAATGGTGAGGTTTGGAAACTTGAAGACAATCTTTATGATTTCGTGTGCCTTGCAACAAAAGTTTTGTCAGACAAACCGCTTTTTGTGCTTATAAACAGTTACACAACTGGACTTGGTGCAACCGTTCTTGAAAATATCTTGAACAAAGCACTTGCGGGCAGAAAGGGTAAATCAAGGGCATATGAACTTTGCCTTCCAACCGATGAAAAGGGCGTTTTGCTTCCTTGCGGAACCTCTGGAATTTTTATAGGAGAAAACTAATGGATATTTTATATGAAGACAATCATGTTATTGTTGTTTTGAAACCTCAAAATGTTCCTTCACAAGCAGATGAGTCGGGCGACAAAGACATGCTTACAATGGTGAAAGAATATATCAAAGAAAAATATAATAAACCAGGAAATGTTTATGTTGGTCTTGTTCACCGTTTGGATCGTCCAACCGGCGGTGTTATGGTTTTTGCAAAAACAAGCAAGGCAGCGGCTCGTCTTACTGAACAATTCAAGAACAAAGAAGCAGAAAAAACATATTTCGCAGTTGTTTGTGGAACTTTGAAAGCCAAGCAAACAAAACTTGTGAACTATTTGCTTAAAGATGAGAAAAACAACATTGTTAAAGTTGTTCCAATGGCAACAACTGGCGCAAAACGTGCCGAACTTGACTATACTGTTTTGGAAGAAAAAGATGGTTTCAGCCTTTTGAAAGTGAAACTTGAAACCGGAAGAGGGCATCAAATTCGTGTTCAACTTTCAACAATTGGAAATCCAATTTATGGCGACCAAAAATATGGAAAAGACATGCCAAAAGCCAACCTCAATTTGTTTGCAGTTGAACTTAAATTCAAACATCCAACAACTGGCGACACAATGGTTTTCAGAGCCTATCCACCAGAAAATCTTAAAGCATGGAACCTTTTCGACCTTGAAAAATATTTGTCACTTAAAGTTTAAAAGAGCAAAATTGCTCTTTTTTATTTTGTTTTTTACATTTTATGTTGATTTGATAAAAACTTTGTTTCTTTTTGTTTTGCAAATCAAAATATAAGAGAAGAGCAAAATAGTGGCACAAAAACAATCAATAAAATTTGAAAAATGTGCATGAAAAAATCACCAAATGTCTGGTGATTTTTATTTTTTTTATTTTGTTTTAAATTTAAATTTTAGTTCCGCATTCTGGGCAGAATTTTGCTTTTGCAGAAACTTTGTTCCCGCATTTTGGGCAAACCCCAGCACCGCCAAGTTTTTTGCCACATTCACAGCAGAACTTTGCAGATTTTTTGTTTTCGGCTTTGCATGCTGGGCAAATTGTAACTTCTTTTGGGGCTTTTTTGTTCGCCATTGATTCGCGAATAATTTCGCCAAGTGCAAGACCAGCACCAATGTTTGCTCCTGCGCCACTTCCAGATGGGTTGTTTGCCATGTCGCGAACGGCTTTTGCAGATTGATATTTCACGAAATCATCCATCTTGTCGCCCATAACGCCAACAGAGGTTCTTGCGTCGATTGCTTTTTCAACTTCTTCTGGGAAAGAAAGGCTTTCAACAATAAGTTTTGTGAGGGTGAGTCCAATTTCTTCAAATGCTTCTTTTGCGTTTTCTTGTGCAGTTTGAGAAAACTCGGTCAAATTGCTTGCCATGTCAAGTGCGCTGATTTTTGCTTCTGCAATTGTGTCTGAAATTGAAGAAACAAGATGTGAGCGAAGAAAACTTGTCACATCGTCGGTTGAAAAAGTTGAAGATGTTCCTGCAATTTCTTTAAGGAAAAGGGCAGGGTCGGTTACTCTGAATGCATACGAGCCAAAACCGCGAACACGAATGCTTCCAAATTCTTTGTCGCGCATTGTGATTGGTGATGCAGTGCCCCATTTTTGAGCGGTGAATTGTTTTGTGTTCACAAAGAAAACATCTGCAATAAATGGAGATTTAAAGCCATATGGCCATGCAAGAAGTTGTGACAAAATTGGAAGGTTGCTGGTTTTCAAAAGGTGCATTCCTGGCCCAAAAACATCAGCAATTTTTCCTTTGTTCATGAAAATGGCAACTTGCGACTCGCGAACGGTGAGTTTTGAACCAAATTGGATTTCTCTTCCGTCCATTGGATATTTATAAAGAATGGTGTTTTTTGAATTGTCTGCCCATTCAATTGATTTTAAAAGGTTGGTTTTGATAAAGCCCATAAGATTTCTCCTTATTTTTTCTATGCATATTATATCATATTTTTATTTTATGGCAAACAAAAATGCAAAAAAGTGGATATTTTGCGTTATTGATTTGTTATTTTCTGATTGGTGTGATAAACTGACATAAAACCAAAGAAAAAAGGAAAAATAATGACATATCAATATTCTCCAAGTGTGGTTTCAGACAAGAAGGTTGACAAAGCATCAATTGGGCTTCAAATCAGTCACATGCTTTTTGTTATCGTGAGTATTTTTGCGTCAACTTTCTTGATTTCATATATCGTTAGTGTGAACGCCGAAAATCCACTTTCAACAAGCATTGTTTCAATTGCAATTTACTATATTTCGCAGTTTTTTGTTTTTGGACTTTCATATTTTTTGATGAGTTTTGTTGTTGAAAAAACAAGCAGAATTTGGATTTATCGTCTTGGCATTTTGCTTTTTGGCGCATTCATTGTGATGGTGATTTTTGTTGGAAAAGAACTTTCAAAATATATTGTTTTGGCGGGTGCACTTTATGGCCTTTCAGAAGGTGTGTTCCACTCGGCATACAACGTTCTGAAAGGGGAAATGGTTCCAAGAAGAAGCATGTCAAACTATTCAACACTTTGCCTTATTTTGGATCGTGTTGTTCGAATTGTTCTTCCAATTTTGATGGGCTTTTTGATTGACTCTTCAACATTTTTTGTTGTTGCAATCTATGTTCTTGTTTTGGTTGTCATTCAACTTGGCGTGACATTCATGATAAAGTCAGAGCGCCCAGAAAATTCATCGTTTGACTTTTTTGCATATCTTAAAAGTTTGAAAAGCAAAAATCAAGACATGGTTCGAATTAAAAGAGTTTATAACATTTCTTGGCTTTATGGCTTTAAAACAATTTTCAATACACTTTTTTCTATCATTACAATTTACACTTTCAAAACCAACTTTAAACTTGGAATTTTCACTTCGGTCAGTGCAATTGCTTCTATAATTGGGCTTATCCTTTTCAAAAGATGCACAAAAGAGGGTTCAAGAACTCCACTTTACATTTCACTCAGTTTGCTTTTGTTTTTCTCAATTGTTGGCTTCACGCTTTTCATGAATAAATGGACATATATTCTTTATGCACTTGTCAGCGCAGTGAGTCTTAACATTTTGGCAAATGGCATTGATATTCAACGAAATCTTATTGTGAAGAAAACTGGGCACTATTCAGACATTGCCGAGCATAACTGCGTTGTAGAACTTATTTTTACTTTTTCAAGAATTTTGACCTATTCGCTTATGCTTGTTTTGGGACTTACGCTTGACCTTCTTGGAATTAAAATTTGTCTTGTTGTTTGCGCCTCCGTAATGCCAATTTTGGCCATCATGGTTTCAAGAATGGAAAAAGTTGAATGCAAGTTCTCGCTTGAAAACCCAACAAACGCTCAAACCATTGCTAGGAAAGACAATCAAAACAAAGAAGAAGTGCATGATGATGTGGTGAAAAGCATTGAAAGTGCCGAAAATACAGACAATTTTGAAGGATAAAGCAAAGAAAAATTGATATATTGTTTACTTAAACAAAAAAGTGTGTTATTTTATATACACTAAAAATAAGGAGAAAGATTATGAAAATTCACGGATTAGACTTATATGACTTTTTAAAGGGCCGTGGTCTTATTTATCAAACAAC
>USTJ01000067.1 GCA_900557585.1 uncultured Eubacteriales bacterium | reverse complement strand
TGTTTTCTGCAACAACCTTAGCGGTGTCAGCAACAGTTTCTGCAACTTCTTCAACAACGTTTGTGTCACCAGCAGTTTCACCGACTGTATCACCTGTTGTGTCGCTTCCTGTGCTTCCTGCATCAGTAGCCTTGTCTTTCACAACAATTGTTTGATCAATTTTTTCTTTTTGGTCTTGATAAAGAAGTTCGGCTTCAAGTTCGGTTGCACCATGTTCTTGCGCAACTGCAACAAATGCTTCTCTTGAATCTTTTGCACCTTCTGGGATTTTAGACTCGTCAAAGTCTTTTAAAATTCCTTCAACACGTGGTGCTGTGTCACCATTATATTCAAGTTGTCCATCAGTGCCAAACTTGATGTTTGTTGATTGTTCTTTTCCTCTTTCTGCACGATCAATTGCAAACTTTTGATATTCTTTAAAATATTCAGTTGCTTGCTCTTGTGAAAGATTTGGATCTTTAAGTTGTTGTTTCGCGAAATTGTGCAACTCTTCTTTTGTTGGAGATTGTTTATTTTTTCCGCTTTGAATTCTGCTTACCTCAAACTTTTTGAAGAACTCTTCTTGCTCTTCTTGTGTCATTGCATTTTCAGCAGAAATTTCAGGTTCTTTTTCTTCTTTTTCAGATTTAGAAGGATTTGAAACAGATTGCTGTTTGTTTTCAAATGCTTTTTTCTTTGCTTGCATTTCTTTATATTTTTTCTTGAATGCTTCACCGTCAAAATTCTTATCTTTAAGTTTCATGTCGGTTACAAATTGTCCAAGGTTTTCATCTTCAATATCTGAAACAAATGTTGATGATTCAAGAAATTTTTCATATTCAGCAAACATTGCTTTATCCTCTGCTGAATAGCCTTTCAAATATTCTAGTTCACCTTCACCAGTTTTTTCTTTGCTTTCATCACTTTTTCCAGTTGGAACAACAATTTTTTCTTGTTCGTCGTTTTTAGCATTTTGTGCAGAAACTGGAACCATTGTTGTTTCAATAGTTTCTTCAAGTGTTTGTTCTTTAACTTTGCCTGGATATTTTTGGCTATATTGCTCATACCAATTGTCCATGTTGTTTTGTGATGAAATTGAACGATATTGCGCTTTTGCTTTTTTCAAAAGTTTTTTAGCATCTCTTTTCGCTTCTCTTGCTTTCATTCGTTCAGCCCATCTATCTTTCAAATAGTTCCATGCTTTTGAAAAAAGTTTCAAAGTTCTTGGGAAAACATAGCGAAGAGCAACAACGCCACCAGCAAAAAGTGCAAGACCGCCACCAGTCATCCATCCAATTGAAATTGCAGGAACGGTTGCAATTGCAACAACTCCTCCAAATACCAATCCAGGAATTGCAAGCGCCAAAAGAGCAGAGCCTGCAACACCAAGGGTTGCAAATCTGGTTTTCCAGTTTGCTTTTCTTTTCTCAGATTTTGCAACTTTATAACCCTTTTCTGCGTTATCTTTTTTGTTTTTTGCATCTTCTGTGGTTTCTTGTTTTTTGCTGTCATAGTCTGCTTTGGCTTGGTTAACCTCTTCTTCAGTCGGAATTTTTCCGTTTTTAGAAGCGATAGACTTTCCATAGACATAATATTTGCGAAGATCAGATTCGCTCATTGGACGATTGAAGCCAAAATCATTATAGAATCTTGAAATCACTTTCATGAATTTTGAAACTCCAACAGCACTGCCATTGAAACTGTCAATAAGTGCACGATCTTCCTCTGAAAGATTGGTTCTTCTGCGAAGTGTTTGCATTACTGGTCCGTCATTAGCAATGTCTCTCATTGCGTCTGAGAACAAATAAAGTTCAGCATAACTTCTTGCATCTCCACCAGGAATCAAAGGTTTTTCTTTTGGGGCTTTTGCACTGCTTTGTGCTTTTTCACTGTCATTTGTAACTTTTTGAGTTGTTCCTGCTCCTTTATCATCCCCACCAGACTTGCCTTGTCCGTTTTGGTTTTCAGATTGTTGTTCGCCGGTTTTGCTTTTTTCATCATCTGCCATTTGCATTTCCTCCTTTGAGGTATTTTTTTATGCTCTTATTATAGCACAAAGAGGCACAAATTTCAATACCCATTTCTTATTTTTTCAAAATAAGACCCTTTCTATGTTCTCTTTAAGATTTTCTCGATTCTTTTTATCACTCTTTGCTTGTCAACACCGGTGATAAGCGTAATGTTGCTTGAAGCACATTTTCTGAACTTGGTTTGTGCTCTTTTTTCATCAAAGGTTGTGTTGATTTTCATTGAAACCTTTTCTCTTGTGAAGAACTCTTCGTCTTCCAAAATTGTGAAGAGTGCACAAGTATCGTGAAGAGCATATTGACCAGGAAGCAAAATTTTATCAACATAGCCGTCGCAAAGGTCATAGAAAAGTGGGCCAAGTCTTCCGCATTTTGCAAAGCGTTCTCTTTGGTCATCTTCAAAATAGCAAGTTGTTCCGTTTTCTTTGGTTGAAACTGTGATTGGAACTTTTTTTGCTTGGTCAATCACAATTTGAACTGCGTCTGGGTCGCAATATGCGTTGAAACTTGCATATGGAGTGATGCTTCCCTTTCCATCAATTGAGCCAACCATAAGAACAACTCTTTTGATTTTTTCAATTGTTTCTGGATATTTTGTGAAAAGGTTTGCAACATTTGTTACAGGGCCAACAGCAACAAGTGTAATCTCTCCTGGATTTTTCAAAATTGTGTCACGCATTGCTTCAACAGCACCATAGCCTGGCTTGTTTGCAACAGTTTTTGTCACGTTTTCTGCAACAATCTTGTTTCCAAGACCGGTTCTTCCGTGAACTTCGGCTGCATTGTGAACAGGGGTGTTAAGTCCTCTGTCTGCACCTTGATAAACTGGATAGTCTTTATCTGCAAAATTTTGAACAATAAAGCACGCATTTTTTGTTGTTTGTGCGTTTGAAACGTTTCCAAAAGTTGTTGTTACAAGTTGCACATCAATGCTTGGTTCATAAAAAGCCATGATAAGCGCCATGCAATCGTCAACCCCTGGGTCAACGTCGAAAATTATTTTTTGTTTTTCCATAAAAATCTCCCAAATTTTTTGATTGTAAACAATATATCAAATTTTTTATTCTTTTACTAATGTTTTTTAACATTTTATTATATTTATTTCACACGTCAAAACTTTCATTCATATTTTTAAGCATAAAAAAGCCCGAAAAAACGGCAAATTTCAACACCTTGGCAAAAATTGACTATTGACGAAACACAGGTTGTGTGATAAAATTTATGCGATTTTTAAGGAGATTTAAATTTTTTATGAACATATTTTTAAGAATTTTAAACAAAATTAGATTTGGAGAAGTTGAAAACATTGGACACGATGAAATCTATAACATAACTTTCCAAAGAGGCTATTCAAGAAGACCATATAGAGTTGCACCTGGATATTCTCTTCTCGAAAACGGAAAGGTTTTGCAAAAAAATGTTGTTGATGTATTTTCAAAATTTGAAGCACCAGACGATGCAAAGAAAATTGTAAACCAAAACCATTTTGCAACACTTGACACCGACAAAAAATATACAATCTATGGTCAAGACGGAACAAAGATTTTTGAAATGGGAGACGACAGCAAATATAGCAGTGTATCTTTCCTTTCAGATGACCAAAAAGTTGTTCAAGTTGAAGACAAAATGTTTGGTGGCACATTTTTCATTATCAATGCCGACCCACAAACAAAATTTATGACCGAAGAATATTCTTCTGTTGAACTTTTAGAAGACGGCAAAAGAAAAGTTACAACCTTGAAAAAGAATAACTATGGTCAACAAGCAACCTACTATCTTAACGAAAACTTCCTTCCTTGCTCTGTAAAATTTATTGAAAAGGAAAATGAAGAAGAACAAGAAGGTGCAAAGGCTGTTGAAATTTATCCAGAATTTGACTATGCACCAAAATATAAACCTGCATTTGCAGTTTGCGACCAAAACATGCAAGCACTTTCAGACCAATATGCAAAAATTGAAAACGTTCATGGACACTGGCTTGCAACCGACTTTGAAGGAAACAAAAGATTTATCGACGAGAAAGGCAGAAATCGTTCATATCCAATTGACAAAATTGTTGACCTTGGAAACGAAACCCTTCTTGTTAAAAGAAATCATTCAACCAACTGGGACATTCAAAGACAAGACAACCTTCGCTATGTTGTGAAAGGAATCAAAAAAGCAATCCACAATGAAAAAACTGGCCTCACTTTCGGGTTCTATGGCGACAATGCTGTTGTGTTTGGCTATGACGCTCTTAAAATGTATGCCGTTGACGGCGACACCGCACGCCTTGTTTTGAACCTTTTAAACAAAACAAGAATGGGCTCAAAATTCATCGACCGCGTTCAAGCAAACCCAGAACAAATGGACAAAACTCTTGCAACAATCAAAACTGTTCTTTCTTCTAACCTTGAACAAAACCCAAACAATTCATATATCAAGCGCCTTACTGGAACAAGCAGTCGTTCGCTTGACAGAAGATTTATAAATCACCTTATTGGCGTTTATAAAGCACGTGAAAAACGTGACAACAAAACCATAAGCGAAATTGAAAGTCAAATTTCTTCACTTGAAAGTCAAATTTCTTCGCTGAATACTCGCCTTAAACAAGTGCGCGACAAAAAGGGTCTTGCATCACAAGTTTATTACAGCACTCTTGAAACCAAAGAACGTCTTGAACGCAAACTTTCTGTTTTGATTGATGGACTTGCAACAAGTGTTGACCTTGAAACAACCAAAGAAGACGAATATGAAACTGCAATTTCATATGCAGGCATTCAATGTCACACACCAGAATCTTTGAGAGCACAAAAAGAAGCCGAAAACAAAGAAGAAACTTCAACATTCACCGAAGCAGAGCAAAGCGAAGAAGACGCACTGGTTTCATCTTTCACCGGTT
>USTJ01000066.1 GCA_900557585.1 uncultured Eubacteriales bacterium | reverse complement strand
CGAGGTTAAGGATTGTATCCATCATACCCGGCATTGAAGCACGAGCACCTGAACGAACTGAAACAAGCAATGGATTTTCTTTGTCACCAAACTTTTTGCCAGTGATTTTTTCCATTTTTGTGATGTTCTTCATGATTTCGTCACGAATTTGATCGTTGATTTGTCTGCCATCTTCATAATATTGAGTGCAGGCTTCGGTTGAAATTGTGAAACCTTGTGGAACAGGAAGACCAATTTTTGTCATTTCTGCAAGGTTTGCACCTTTTCCGCCAAGAAGGTTACGCATTGAAGCATCGCCTTCGCTGAACAAGTAAACATATTTTTTAGCCATTAAATATTTTTCTCCTTATTGTTTTTGTTATTCACGTTTTTAATTATACAATACCGCGAAGCCAAAAATCAAACATATACAAAAAATAATAAAACTTTTTTAAAAGAAAAAGCCTGCCCAAGCAGACTTGATTTTTATTGATTCTTATGCGCACCAAATTTAGATTTGTTTTTCATGCAAACCTTGGGCGCCACTACATTTTTATCTTCACCACAGCGCTATATAATTTGGATATAACACTATTCAAAATATTTTGAAAGACATGTGATTTTTTCGTTTGTGCGAAAATAAAATTGTTTCACAGCAAGTTTAAGCACGTTTGTGAGCATTTCTCGCGAAGAAAATTTGAGAGTTGCAAGCGAGTTTATGTCGCATGCGTTGATGTTTTTTAAAATTGCCCACTCACCTTTGTCAAGATGCACGCTTTGCACACGATTTTCACAAGATGCACAAATTGCGCCACTGCCTTCATATACAAGCCCCGCAGATGTTTCGTCTTGCATGCTTTTTCCACAGTTTCCGCAGATTTCAAGTTCAAAACCAAAACCTGAAATTTTTAAACTTTCAATCAAAAATTTGATAAGTGTTGCAGTTGGCTCTGACTTTTCATAGGTCATCACTTTCAAACTGTTCAAAAGAAGTTTGAAAAGTTCAAAGTTTCTTTCACCCTCTTGGCAAAGTTTTCCGGTGATTTCAAGCATTGCACTTCCAAGGACATAACTGTCAAGATTGTATGCAAGTTCATAGAAAGTGTCGTGAACATAGCAGTCAGTAACGGTGTATCTTCCACCTTTTTCGGCAAGCACAAATTCACCAAAACAAAAAGGACTTGCACAAACAGCAAGTTTTGCTTTTGGTTTTTCAACACCACGAATCACAGCAAAAAAACGCCCAAGTTCTGGGCTGAAAATTTCAAGAAGTCTTGCTGCATCGGTTGTGTGCGGGCTTGACTTCAAAACAATTCCAATTGTCTTTATGCTTTCTGACATGTTTGTCCTTTGAGTTTTATATTTTATTTTAGTAAATTTTTACTGATTTTTATATCGCTTTTTAATATTATATTACTGATTTTTTATATTGATAAAATATGATTTATATTATTTTTTTTGTTTTATTTTTGACCGTTTTCAAGCATGGCCACAATTTGTGACCCTTTTAAAAACTCTTGAAAACAAGTTTACATTTCGTGTTGGTCTTCCTCTTCAAGAAGTTGTGCTTGAAGTTTTTTGCGAGAACGCAAAACCTCTCTTTGACCAGCGATTGCTCCATAAACTTGAATGTTGCCAGGTTTGGTTCCAGACTTTTTGTCTCCATAAAGAAACAAATCAAAAGTTTTTCCAAGACCTTTTTGAAGTTTTTCAATTGTCTTTTGATTTTCGGTTGATGTTAGAAATTCCATGGCACATCCTCCTTTTCATAATCTAATTATAGCCAAAGAAAAACAAAATATACAAAAACAAATCCACAAATTTTGATTTTTGGTGATTTTGCACAAGTACTATGTCACGCATAGGTCTTATGTCTGGCATAGCACGTTGAAAGCCCCAATTTTCCTAGGGTTTAGCCAATATCTTTAATGTTATACCCAAACTCTTCAAGTGCATTTTTGTCTTGTTTCCAGCCCTCACGAACCTTTACAAAAAGTTCAAGCATAACCTTTTCGCCTGTCAAGCGCTCAATGTCTTCTCTTGCACTTGTTCCAATTTTTTTGAGCATTGCCCCACGCATTCCAATTATAATTTGTTTGTGTCTTTCACTTTCACAAATGATTGACGCTCCAATTTTCACAAGAGTTTTGGTTTCTTTATATGATTCTATTTCAACAGCAATTCCGTGTGGGATTTCTTCTTGCAAAAACAAAAGTGCTTTTTCACGAATGATTTCTGCTGTCATGAAACGAAAGTTTTTGTCGGTATATTGGTCACGAGGATAATATGCTGGGCCTTCTGGAAGAACCGAAAGCACTGCCCTGTCAATCTCTTCAAGATTGCGTTTTTTGAGTGCAGAGATGACAACAAATTGTTTCACAAATTGATATTGATTGAGTTTTGCCAAAATTGGATAAAGTTTTTCATATGACGAAATGTCAACCTTGTTTATCACCACAAAAACCGGAATCACGCTGTCACGATATTTCTCTATAAGTTCATAATCAAAATTATTGATTTTTGTGCTGTCGAGCAAAATCATGATTGCATCAACATCATTTTGTGCCGACTCGGTGCTTTTTTGAAGATATTTCGCAAGCCCGCTCGTTCCGTTATATATTCCTGGGGTGTCAACAAAAACAATTTGATAGTCTTCGCCATTCTTTATCCCCAAAATTTTGTTTCTTGTTGTTTGTGGTTTTGGGCTTGTAATTGCAACTTTTTCGCCAACCAAAGCATTTATAAGTGTGCTTTTGCCTACATTTGGCTTTCCAATAACCGCAACAAATCCGCTTTTAAACATATTTTCCCCTTTAAATGATTTTCTTTTCTTTCAATCTTTTTTCAACCGCTTCTTCAACTGGTTGCATTTGCATATAATCTTCATCTTTAATGTGGTCATAGCCCATCAAATGAAGTGTGCTGTGAACCGCAAGTTTGCTGATTTCCGCTTCGGTGCTGTGATTGTATTCTTTGGCTTGCGCTTCTGCAACCGACAAACAAATTGCCACGTCCCCAAGATGAAAATCATCTTCGTGCGCAAACACTTTCTTTCCAAGAAGTTCGCCCGCGTTTATTGAAAATGATGGGAAACTTAAAACATCGGTGGTTCTGTCAATGTTTCTTGTTCTTTTGTTCAAATCTTTCATTTCTTGCGCGTCAACAAACATAACGCAAAGTTCAAGTTTTTTATGGTCTTGACCAAGATAGTCAAGGGTTTCAATAACTGATTTTTTGACAACGTCTTTAATTTTTAGACTTGCCTTGTTTACAAATTCAATTTTCATTATCTTCACCTCAATATTATTTTATCACATTCAAAAAGATAAAAGCAAGCAAAGGTGCCTGTCATTATGAACAAACTTTTTGCATATTGTTTATTGGTGAAAACATGGCATATTTAAACGAACAACTTGGTTCTTTGAACATTTCAGACCTTGCAAACGAAAGCGTTTGTTGCACTTTTATTTTGAACAAAGGAGTCTGTGTTCAAGGATATAAAAAGATTTTTGAACTTTCAAACAAGAAAATTGTGCTTATGATAAAAACTGGTGAAAGGCTTGAAATTTCGGGCGAAAACCTTGAAATTAAAGAAATTGCAACAAGCGAAATTTCGGTTTCGGGCGTTGTGAAAAACATTTGCGTTTTATAGGGTGAAAAGTGAACAAAACATATTATTCTTTGTCGGTTTCGGGCTTAAATTTGCACCACGTGGTCGAATATTTCGAGCGCGAACATTTTCATGTTCAAAACCTTTCAAGAACTGATAAAAACACACTTTTTGTTACCCTTTCTAAAAACGAATATTACAAATTTATTGCAGAAAACTTTGCAAAAACATTTCAAATCAAGGTTGTCAAAATTGAAGGTGCACAAAAATCAACATCTTCTTTTCTTCGCCATATCGGACTGTTTCTTGGAATTGTTATTTCGCTTTTCTCGATCTGCTTTTGCACAAATCGTATCTTTGCGGTTGAAATCAATCAAACTACACACACATGCAAAAATCAAGAACAATGCATTTTTTCTGAAAGCAACAAAAAAGCACTTCTTGAAAAACTTGCGAGCCTTGGAATTGCAAAAGGAAAATCAAACCACATTAAACTTTCAAACCGCGAAATTGAACACGTTTTGATGCAAGAGTTCAAACAAATTGCGGGCGTTACGATAAAACAAAAAGGCGTGAAGGTTTATATCACAATTCAAGAAGCAACACTTCCAGAAGACGAACATGTTTCAAGTCTTGTTTCCCCCGTGAGTGGCGTTGTTGTCACAAACAATGTTGTTTCGGGCATTGCAAAAGTGAAAAATGGTGACATTGTTTTGAAGGGGCAAACACTTGCAGTTCCCGAAGATGGCAAAACAGTTTCTGCAACTTTTGAAATTCGCACATTTTATCATGAAACAATGATATATTCTGAAAACGTTGTTTCCTATGTGAAAACCGGAAAAAAGAAGACTCGAAACAACATTGAGATTTTCGGGCTCAAACTCAAAAACAATAAAAAATGCCCATTCGCCCTTTATGAAAGCACCAAGATAAAACGCTATGCTTTCTATAACCTGTTTTTGCCAATTGTTTGCACTTCTGAAACCTTTGAAGAAATTGAAAAACAAGAAGGCACAGTACCATTTCAAGAAGTTGAAAACGCATTGAAACAAAAACTCTATTTGCAAACAAAAGCACTTCTTCCCCCTGATGTTCAAGAAAAAAACACCACATTTGCAACATTTCAAGAAAAAGACAAAACCCGCCTAGACTGCTATATCGAAGCAATCATAAAAGTCGATTCGGAAACTTGATGTCTTAAAAAAAAGCAACATGTAAAAAGACACTAGATTTTCTAGTGTCTTTTTTTGTTTTGTTGTTAAGCATTACTTTTCGTTTCTTTTGAACGAACTGTTCTCCCACTCTATCTCGTAGATT
>USTJ01000065.1 GCA_900557585.1 uncultured Eubacteriales bacterium | reverse complement strand
TTCGCGACTTTATCTATTTGAAAAGCATCAACTTTGCAATTTTTAACTTTGCGGATATTTTCATCAATATTGGTGTCTATCTTTTGATTGGCTATATCATTTATATGTTTGCAAAAGAGTATAAAAAACAATATAAGCAGGCAAAAGAAGAAGTTAAACCAAAGGTTGACAAACAAATGCAAATCCATGAGCAGATTATAGATGGCAAAGAACCAGAAGTTAAAAATGCAGAAGAGGTGAATCCACAAAAGGTGACAGAAGAACCTTCTGTAACTGCAAACGACACAGAAAAAATCGAAAGCAAAGAAGAAAGTGTTTCTGAGACCTTGAAAGATGGTAATAAGACAGACAAAAAAATGTCCAAGCCTCGAAAAGGCAAAAAACAAAAGGAAGAAAAATAATGGAACAAACGCTTATTGTTTCGCTTGATGGGAAAAGTTCAAGGCTGGATGTTTATCTTGCTGAAAACCTTGAAGACTGGACTCGCTCGCAAATTAAAAAGCAAATTGACAGTGGAAATGCTCTTGTGAACGGAAAGCCACGAAAGGCTGGTTTTGATGTTAAAGATGGTGATATTGTTAAAGTTGCGTTTTCAAAAGAGGTTGGACTTGAAGACATTGAACCCGAAAACATTCCTCTTGACATTGTTTATGAAGATGACGACATTGTCGTTATAAACAAACCACAAGGCATGGTTGTTCACCCAGCACCTGGGAACTATGAGCACACCCTTGTGAATGCGCTTTTATATCATTTCAGTCATTTGTCGGGCGAGGGTTCTGTTCGCCCTGGCATTGTCCACCGAATTGACAAAGACACTTCGGGGCTTTTGGTTGTTGCAAAGAACGACAAAGCACACGCAGACCTTGCAAGTCAAATTGCAAAGCACACAGCAAGACGAACCTATGTTGCACTTCTTGAAGGAAACTTGAAAGAAGAACAGGGAACAATTGAGACATTTCTTGATCGTGACAAGCGTGACCGCAAGAAATATGCAGTTTCAGACAGCGGAAAAATTGCTATTACGCATTATAGAGTGCTTAACCATTTTGATGGA
Organism: uncultured Eubacteriales bacterium; assembly: GCA_900557585.1. Classification (GTDB taxonomy): domain Bacteria; phylum Bacillota; class Clostridia; order Christensenellales; family UBA1242; genus UMGS2069. Next base: position 3,865 of record USTJ01000065.1, on the reverse strand, counting down.
TACACGCTTTGTGAGTTTGTTTTGGAAACTGGAAGAACGCATCAAATCAGAGTTCACGCAAAATTTATGGGGCATCCAATTGTTGGCGACCCGGTTTATGGTTTTGCAAAGCAAAAATTTAAACTTTCTGGTCAACTTCTTCATGCAATTAAACTTGAACTTGTTCACCCACGGACAAAAGAAAAAATGGAGTTTTCAGCACCAATTCCAGACTATTTTCAAAATGTTTTAAACAAACTTAAAAACAGTCAAAATTTTTAAAGATAAATTTTACTTTTCAAAATAAATTTGCTAAAATAGGAGAAAGGAGAAAAATATGGCTCAAAACACAAATACAGTTTCATCACAAAAACCTGTGAAAAGTTCGGGATGGCTTTTGAATCTTGTTTGCTTTATTGCGGTTGTTTGCATTGGGGTTTCGCTTATTTTGTCTAAAATAAGTTGGTTTTCGAAAATTGCTGGCGCACTTACTGTTGTTGCACAAGTGCTTTCATATTCGGCGCTCATTGTGATTTCTTCGTTCTATATTGTTAAAAGAAGAAATCTTTGGCTTTGGATTTTGTGGGGAGTTTCGGTTGTTTTGATAATTTTATATTTCATCGTATAGGAGAGAGAAATGGAAAAGAAAAAACTTTTTGTTAAAAGCATGGAATATGGCAAATATTTGGCATTCACGCTTGCAACAATTTTTGTTATTGTTTCGCAGTTTGTTGGCGGAAGAATTTGGGTGACATTGGCCCTTGCGCTTTACACTGTTGCATTTGGATTTTTGTTCGCAACACTTGTGATTCATGCGGTTGAACTTTTCAATGCGGGCTATGAAGCAAAAGACCTTTCTGCCGAAGTTGTGAAAAAAAGTGAAGCAGAAAGTGAAGAACTTATTGAAACTGAAAAAGAAGATGTAGAGGTTGTGAACCTTAAAGCCGAAAAGGTTTGGACAGTTATTGGTTCAATTTTCTTTGGACTTTTCACAATCTTTACTTTGGCGGTTTTAATTATCTACTAATATTTAAAATATGTTCAAAAAATGCAGTGGTTTTTGCCTAAATTCTGGGTAAAAACCACTTTTGCTTGACAAACAAATTATATAGTTATAAACTATAAGGTAGAAATTTATGTAGAAAATATCTACTTAAAAATAAAGGAGCATAAAATGAAATATACACTTGGTGAAAAGAAAAATGGCGTTATCGAAGTGAAGTTCGAACTTAACGCAAAAGAGTGGGAAGCCGAAGTTGAAAAGGCTTATGAAAAACACAAAAACGAATATAAAAAAGAAGGATTCAGAACTGGTAAAGTTCCTCGCAAAGTTTTGGAACAAACCTATGGCGAAAACCTTTTCTTTGAAGATGCTTTCAATGACAGTTTTCCTGAACTTTACACAAAAATGCTTGATAAAGAAAAACAACTTTATCCAGTAGACTATCCAGCAATTGGACTTGACAAAATGGATAAAACTGGTCTTGCATTCACTGTGAAAATCACACTTTTGCCAGAAGTTGTTCTTGGCGAATATACAGGAATTGAAATCAAGAAAAGAAGTGACAAAGTTACAGAAGCGGAAATCAAAAAAGAACTTGACGCTCTTGCTGAAAAACAAGTAAAGTTTGTTGAAGTAAGCGACCGTGAAGCAAAAATGGGCGACCTTGTAAACATTGACTATGCAGGTTTCGAGGGCAAAGACCAATTTGAAGGTGGCACTGCAAAAGACCAAGAACTTGAACTTGGCTCAAAAACATTCATCCCAGGATTTGAAGAACAAGTTGTTGGAATGAAGATTGGTGAAGAAAGAGACATTAACGTTACTTTCCCAGAACACTATCATGCAGACAACCTTGCTGGAAAACCAGTTGTTTTCAAAGTTAAACTTCTTGGAATCCGTGAAAAGGTTCTTCCTGAAATCAACGATGAATTTGCTTCAAACGCAAGCGAATTTGAAACTCTTGCAGAACTTAAAAAATCAATTAAAGATCGTCTTCAAGAAAACAAAACAAAAGAAGTTGAAGCAGAAGCAGAAAACAAACTTGTTGAAGAAATTGTAAAACGTGCAAAACTTGACGTTCCACCTGCAATGGTAGACAGCCAAATTGACCATGAACTTCATCACATGGAAGAAGCAGTGAAAGCATATGGAATTGACCTTAAAACCTATATGCAAATCATGGGAACAACCCTTGAAGAATACAGAAAAACCAAAGAAAAAGAAGCAGAAGCACAAGTGAAAGCATCTCTTGTTCTGGAAGAAATCATCAAGAAAGAAGGCATTAAAGTTCTTCAAAAAGATATCAAAGCAAAAATTGCTGAAATTGCTGAAAAAACAAAAAGAAAGGTTACCGATGTTGAACAAGAAATGAAGAACAACGAAACATATCTTAAAAACACTATTTATAGCGAAAAGGTTATAAACAGACTTAAAGAACTCAATAATATTAAATAGAATTTGGAGGCGACTATGCAAAATAAAGATATGCTCATTCCAATGGTTGTTGAACAAACCGGAAGAGGCGAGCGTTCATATGACATCTATTCAAGGCTTCTTGAAGACCGAATCATTTTCATTAGCGGTGAGATTACAGACGAAACTGCAAACCTTGCCGTTGCTCAACTTATCTATCTTGAAGGAAAAGATTCAGACAAAGACATTATGATGTATATCAACAGTGTCGGTGGCTCGGTTACTGCGGGAATGGCGATCTATGACACAATGAACTATATTAAATGCGATGTTTCAACAATTTGTGTTGGGCTTGCGGCGTCTATGGGTGCGGTTTTGCTTTCTGCTGGAACAAAAGGAAAGAGATATGCTCTTCCAAACAGCGAAATCATGATTCACCAACCTCTTGGTGGTTTTCAAGGTCAGGCATCTGACATTCAAATTCATGCCGAAAACATTTTGAAAACCAAGAAACGATTGAACAAGATTCTTGCATCAAATTGTGACAAGCCTCTTGAACAAGTTGAACAAGACACCGATCGTGACAATTTCATGAGCGCAAAAGAGGCTCTTGAATATGGAATAATCGATAAAATATATGATAAAAGAAAATAGCAGGGGCAAATAATGGACGAAAACAACACAACTGACAATCAAGAGAAAAAATTGGCAGATCATTGTGCTTTTTGTGGCAGACCCAAAAACATGGTTCGCTCTTTCGTTGTGAATCCAGACGGACAAACAATTGTTTGTGAAGATTGCATCAAAATTTGCAAAGAAGTTTTAGACTCGCAACAAAGAAAGCAACAAGAAGACAAAAAACTTGTTCTTCCAAAACCTCAAAAGATTAAAGAAGAACTTGATAGATATGTCATTGGTCAAGAAAAAGCCAAAGAAGTGTTGGCGGTTTCGGTTTATAACCATTATAAACGAATAAACTATCTCATTGACCAGAAAAACAGCAAAAAATCCAATTCTCCAATGGGTGAAGAGGTTGAACTTGAAAAAAGCAATGTGATGATGCTTGGGCCTTCTGGTTCAGGAAAAACATTGATGGCAAGAACTCTTGCAAGAATTTTGAATGTTCCTTTTGCAACTGCCGACGCAACAACTTTGACCGAGGCGGGCTATGTTGGTGATGACGTTGAAAACATTTTGCTTAAACTGATTCAAAATGCCGAATTTGACATTGAAAAAGCACAACGCGGAATTGTTTATATCGACGAAATTGACAAAATTGCAAAGAAAAGTGAGAACATGTCACTTACTCGTGATGTTTCAGGAGAGGGCGTGCAACAATCACTTTTGAAAATTTTGGAAGGAACAATTGCTTCGGTTCCACCAAAAGGCGGAAGAAAGCATCCACAACAAGAATGCATTCAAATTGACACAACAAACATTTTGTTTATTTGTGGTGGGGCGTTTGTTGGG
>USTJ01000064.1 GCA_900557585.1 uncultured Eubacteriales bacterium | reverse complement strand
CGAAAGCTCGACAGGCGCCACTGGTCCGTATGACCAGGCATAAGCTCCGCAAAATTGCGGCTACTCATGCAACTAAGATAATTATAGCATAGGCAAATAATAAAAACAATAGTTCGATAAAAAGAAAATGATATTGGGTAAAATAATTTATAAAAATTTTATAAAAGCAAGTCAAGATAGACAGATATTGTCCAATTTATATGGTAAGATTATATTAAAGCAGAAGAAAGAGTTGTTCGTGAACTTAAAGAGGCAGGAAAGCCATTTGTTATCATTTTGAACAGCGCAACTCCTGCAAGTGAAGAAGCAAAGAAACTTGAAACAGCACTTAAAGACAAATATAGTGCACCAGTAATTTTGACCGATGTTTCAAAACTTAATAGTGATGACATTGACAACATCATTACATCTGCTCTTTATGAGTTTCCAGTTCGTTCAATCGAGTTTAATTTGCCAAAGTGGGTTAGAGCGCTTCCATATGAAAATCCACTTATTCAAACAATCATGACCGAGATTCGTGAAAGTGTTTCTGCAATTTCAAAAATGAGTGAACATCAAGCACTTTCTGCAATGTTTGCTGAAAATGAAGACATCAATGCTCCAACACTTTCATCTTTGCGTTTGTCTGACGGAACAATTGTATATGACATTCCAGTTGCACAATCAATGTTTTATAAAATGCTTTCAGCAGATTGCGGTGTTGAAATTCAAGATGATTTCTATTTGATGAGTTATATGAAACATTTAACACACGCAAAACATGAATATGACAAAATCAAATCTGCACTTGAACAAGTGAAAGAAACTGGCTATGGAATTGTTACTCCAACTCTTGATGAAATGACTTTGGAAGAACCACAAATTGTGAAAAAATCTAATGGTTCAGTTGTAAAACTTAAAGCATCTGCACCAAGTTTGCACATTATGCGTGTTGATGTTGAAACCGAGGTTTGTCCAGCGGTTGGAAGCCCAGAGCAAAGCCAAACTCTTGTGAAATATTTGACCGATGGATTTGAAAACAACCCACAAGCAATTTGGGACACAAACATGTTTGGAAAACCACTTTCATCGTTTGTTCAAGACGGAATTTGCGCAAAACTTGCAAATGTTCCAGAAGAAGCCGAAGTGAAAATGAGAAAAACAATGACAAAGATTGTAAACGAAAACAAAGGTGGAATCATTTGCATTCTCTTATAAAAATCAAAAAGTCCAGACAATTTTGTCTGGGCTTTTGTTTGTTTTGAAATTATTTGTATTGCTTTGATGTTGTTTTTGAAAACGTAAAATAATTTTTCTGATGCCTTGAAATTTATCTGTAAAGTTCATTCATAACTTCAAGATAGGTGAAAGTGTCGGAAATGGCTTTGTTTGAAACCATTTTTGCGTCACGATTGATAGACCAATATGAAACCATTCCATAGCCATGTTCTTTTGCGTGATTTACTACTTTTTTTGCCATTTCAAGCGTGAAAACGGGATAAAGAGAACTTTCATATCCAATGTCTATTGTTGCTCCGGTTTTTGCATAGGCTTCGGCTGTTGAAAGTTTTTTGCCATATTCTTTATAGATGCTTTTCATTTGCTCAATACTGTTTTCAATTGCTCGGATTGATGCGTCGCCATAGTCCTCGTTTGAATATACGCCAGTTCCATAGCACATTGTCATAGAATTGATAAGTGCAATGTTCACGCCTTCGTCAAGATATGCTTTAATGATTTTGATTTGTTTGTCTTGCCAGCCGTTTGGCATGATTGGAATTGTAAGGACAATTTCGGTTCCGTTTTTGTCTTGAATGTTCTTGATTGCTTTTGCGTTTGCTTTGTTTGCTGATTCGGTTTGGTTGCCTTCTTCAATGTCAAGGTCAAGGCGTTTGAGAGAATAGGTGTCGATAAGATCTTGATAAAAGTTTTCAAGTTTTGAAACATTTTGTGTCACAATCCAAGGCGCGTCGCCAAGTTGCCCACCAACAGAAATTGTATAAATGCCCCCAAGACTTTTAAGGTTTTCGATTGCCTTTTTAATATAGGCATATTGCCAGTCGTTGCCTTTTTCGCTGAGTTTATAATAGCCACCCCAACCATAGCGAATGTTTCCAGAAGAGTCAAGAGGGGTGTCGGTGTCGGGCTGAATGAAACCAAGGTTATAATAGGTGATGCCAGTGTCTTCTTCAACTTTTGCAACATTTGGAACACCATTAAGGCTATAACGATTGCTTGTGTCAACCCATGATGAAAGGTCAATGAATGGTGCAACAATTCCTGTTTTGAATCCACTGTTAAAGGTTTTTGCTTGTTGATTTGGCTCTTGACTCACGTTTTTGGACGGAATAACGCAAATCAGAATGATTGAAAGAACAAAAAGTGCGGAAAGAGCACTTATAATTGGAATATATACTGTTTTCCATCGTCTTGTGAAAGTATATTTTGGTTTGTTCGTGTTTTTCATGATTTCTCCATTTTTTGATAGTGTGAGAAAAGTGAAAAGGAAATATGCATTTTGCACTAAATCGCTTTGAAACTTTTTGTTTGTTTGCTACAATAAAGAAAAGGAAGGGGAAAAATGGATAAAAAACATAAAATTGCTTTTTGGGTGAACGCAGTTTTCTGCTATTTGATTGTGTTTTGCTCAACATTATATTTAACAAGAAGATTTTTTGAAGTTGACATTTTGCAAAGTCCATATATTTTGAAAACACTTTCAAGTGTGCTTTTTGTGCTTTGTGGAATGTTCAATTTGATATATTGCTTTAAAAATGGAATGGTGAAGAACAAAAAGTTTATGATATTCATGTTTTTGGGGCTTGTGTTTGCAATGCTTGGCGACGTACTTTTGATAGACTTTTTCGTTGTTGGTGCTGGGCTTTTTGCAGTTGGACATGTTTTCTTTTTTGTTGCATTTTGCATGCTTTCAAAAATGCATTGGCTTGATTTTGTGATTGGTGGGGGAATTTTTATAGTAGCACTTTTAATTATTTTCCTTTATCCAAAATTTGAATTTGGATCAATGCTTGCTGTTGTAATTGTCTATGCACTTATAATTTCGCTTATGCTTGGAAAGGCTGGGGGAAACCTTCGCTTGAAAGAAAACAAACATTTGAATCTTATCATTTTCTTTGGAGCACTCATGTTCTTTTTGTCAGACTTGATGCTTCTTTTCAATGTGTTTGCCTCGGCTCCTTATATCTTTGATATTCTTTGTCTTGTGCTTTACTATCCGGCAGAATTTGTTTTGGCATTTTCAATTTATTTTGCTGGTGCACACTCTGAAAAAGATGTTTTTGCAAAAGAAAACAAAGAAAAATTGCCTGAAACAAAAACTGAAAAATAGGGTGGTATTATGTCTGGTGTTATACCTGACATAGCACTGTGAAGTTCCCGTTTTTTCTAATAAAAATAACACCAACCATGTTTTGGCTGGTGTTTTTTTTGTTGTGATTTTTTTCGTTTTTATTGCTTATTATTTCATTTCTGTGAAAAGTTTGATTGTCTTTATCGAGAAATCTTTAAGTTCGTCAAGAGTGAAAGAAATGCGGTTTTCAAAATAGTCGATATAGGTTCCTGCAATGCTGTTTGCAAGAAATTGAATGCGAAGAAGTTCTTCTTTGGTTGTGCATCTTTTAATGCTTTTAAGTTCGTGAATTGCTTGTTCTTTCATTCCGTCATAAATCTGTTTTGGAACAATAGGGGCAAGTTTTTTATAAACACTTTCATTTTCTTTAAAAAATTTTGTGATGCCCTCGAAAAGGTTTTCAATTGTTCTTGTTGTTTTGAGTGATTCTTCAAGCGACGCATAAAGCCTTTTGAGCAGTTCATCTTTAATTTCATTTGCAACGTCCATGATGTTATTATAATGATTATAGAAAGTTCCGCGGTTCACATCGGCTTTGGTAATCAGCATTGTAATTGTGATATCTTCAAATTTGATTCCGGTTGAAAGAAGGTCGATAAGTGCATCTTTGAGCATTTTTTTAGAGCGAAGTGCATTTTTATATTGTTTCATTTTTAATCTCCTTTAAAGTTTTTTTGTTTGTTTACGCAAATATTATAACAAAGATTTTACAAAAATACAACAATTGTACAAAAACAATCAAATGTTCATTTTCTGTATGGTCACTTTTCCTTTTCTTTAACTATGTTTCAATCATTTCTTTGTTTGATGTGATTTCTATCATTGTAAACACAACAACTTTCATTTGGAAACTTGCAATTTTGGTTACAATTGGATTTGCATGCTATATTGTTGGTTCAATCAAATTTGAAAAGAAAGATTTGCCACTTTAATATGAAATAAGAAAAACAATCTGCTTTTGGTTGTTTTTTTTGTTGTGTGCTTTTGCGATTTGTAATTGTACGGTAAAATGATTGGCGTTTGAAAGAGCGAACGAAAAATAATTTGAATAAATTTTCAAAATCTGTTGCGAAGTGAAAAATAAAAGCATATAATTGCACTTGTGCTTTTGAACAAAAGAGCAGGCAAGAGCATGAAAAGGCAAAGTTGTCTTTTGCGTGTTCATTTTGATTTTTTTTGCGATTTTTTGATAAAAAAGTAAAAATTTCATTGAATAGTGATGGAAATCTGACGATATGGAAAGTGAAAGCTCAGGCAGAAATTGAGCATCCTTCTGATATGATGACTACCCGATATGACACGAGGGATTGGGTCAAAGCAACTGTGCCGGGAACGGTGTTTGGTTCGTATGTATTAGAAGGACTGGAGCCTGATCCGAATTTTGCTGATAATGCGTATAAAGTCGATAAAGCAAAATATGACCGTAACTTCTGGGATCGGACAGAGTTTAATTCGCCGGAGGTGGAAAACGGAGAAAGGGTATGGCTAAATTTTGAAGGGGTTAACCGTAAAGGAGAAATATTTTTTAATGGGACGCGTCTCGGGTTGCTTGATGGATTTATGCATCGGGGGAATTTCGATATAACCGATTTGCTGTCAAAAAACGGTAAGAATGTGCTTGCCGTCCTTGTGC
>USTJ01000063.1 GCA_900557585.1 uncultured Eubacteriales bacterium | reverse complement strand
TATGATATACTTCATCAATACCAATTCCCCTTGCATATCCTTGATAAGCAAGCGAAGAATCCAAATATCTATCGCAAAGGACAATTTTACCTTCATTTAAAGCAGGGAGTAACGTTTTTACAATATGCTCCCTCCTACTTGCGGCATAAAGCAAAGATTCTGTTTTATCATCCATTCCGACATTGTCAACATCTAAAATTACTTCTCTTATTTTTTCCGCAATCTTACTTCCGCCAGGTTCTCTAGAATATAAAACATCATATCCTCTATTCATTAATTCTTTTTTGATTGTTTCAATAATTTTTTCAGTTCTGATTCCTGGGTCAATTACAATTGCCTTACCGTCTTTTTCAAGCAAATAGCAATTTTGACTGAGTGGCCCATTTGTGATTTTTAAAATTCTCATTGCTTCTTTCCATATTTTTCGATAATGCTTTTTGCAATCACAATTCCGTCAACCGCCGAAGAAACAATTCCCCCTGCTCTGCCGGCACCCTCGCCAATTGCATATACATTTTCAAAATTTGTCATTTTATTTTCATTTCTTTCTATCATGAATGGTGCGCTTGAACGCGTTTCAATTCCTGTTAAAACCGCATCGGCACTGTCAAATCCTTTAAGTTTCTTTCCAAACTCTTCAATGCCTTTTATCACCGAATCTGCCAAAAACGCTGGCAAAAGTTCATAGCAGTTTCCAAATCTTCCGTTTATGCCAATTGTTGGCACAACTTTTCCAAGCACCTTGCACGCTTCATGCTTTTTGAAACTTTCAAAAGTTGAAACAACACATTTTCCGTGTCCCTTTTCAAATGCCTGCTTTTCAAGTTTTTGCTGAAAGAACATTCCAGCAAGTGGATGTGAACTTTCATAGTCTTTTTCAGAAACCGAAACCAAAACTGCACTATTTGCATTTTCGCCACTTCGAGAATGATAACTCATTCCGTTTGTGCAAATTTCGCCATTGTCACTGAAAGCGGGAACAACAACCCCACCTGGGCACATGCAAAACGTGTAAACCGTTCTGCCATTTTCAAGATGATGAAAAAGTTTATAGTCGGCTGGTGGCAAAAACTTGTCACTAGGGGTGCCATATTGCGCTTTGTTGATGTCCTTTTGTTTGTGTTCAATTCGATATCCAACCGAAAATGGCTTTTGCATGAACACTAAACCCTTTTCATAAAGTGTTAAAAAGGTTTCTCTTGCACTGTATCCAAGAGCCAAAACAAGGTTTTCACACTCTATTTTATGCACTTTTGCATTATTTTCGAAGAACACAACAATATTTTTTGCGTTTTTTTCAAAATTTGTGAACTTGCTTTCAAACAAGATTTTTGCGCCAAGATTTTCAAGATGTTTTCTTATGTTCACAATCACCTTTTTCAGTTCGTCGGTTCCAATGTGTGGTTTTGAATCATATAAAATTTCTTCTGGTGCACCAAAAGAATAAAAGGTTTCGAGAACAGTGTCAATATGCTTGCTTTTGGTTCCTGTGTTCAGTTTTCCGTCTGAAAAAGTCCCAGCGCCACCCTCTCCAAACTGAATGTTGCTGTTTTTATTGAAAACTCCATTTTTCAAAAGATTTTCAACATCTTTTTCTCTTTCTTCTATCTTTTTTCCACGTTCAAGCAAAACAACTTTTTCGCCAGCCTCTGCAAGGGTAAGTGCGCAAAAAAGCCCACTTGGACCACTTCCAACAACCACAGTGGTTTTTGGATTTTGAATTTTCTCGTGTTCCTCTTTTGTTTCTTCAATTTCTTGAACTTTGCAAAGTGGAGAAAATTTTGTACCATTTTCCAATGTAACATCAAAGTTAAATTTATAGACAATGTGATTTTTCTTTCTTGCGTCAATTGCGCGTTTTGAAATTTTGAGCGATACAATTTTATCTTTGCTGATTTGAAGATTTTTTGAAACATAAAAAAGGTGCTTTTGTTTGTCGAAAGCATCCTCTTTTTCTATTGAAATTTCAAACAATCTATACTTCATTTTTTCTTATTTTTTCTCGCGAAATTGATTTTGATTTTCTGATTATTGCTTTATATGAAGCGAAAACTGCAAGTGCGGTTAAAATTCCGAGAATCGAGCCCACCAACACGTCGGTTGGATAGTGAACGCACAAAAAGATTCTTGAAAAAGCAATCAAGAACGAAAGCACAAATGCCCACGCACCTTTTTTGTTGAAAAGTGCAAGCATCATTGCAGCGTTAAAAGCAACATAACTGTGCCCAGATGGCATGCTTGGTTGCTTCATTGATATTGATTTCAAAAACTCGGCGAATTCAGGATTTGTGACAAATGGTCTTGGGCGTGCAATCAAATTTTTGAGCACAAAATCGTTCACACAAAAACCAATCAAAAGTGACACAAGCATTACAAATCCAGACATTCTTGTTTTCTTGAAGCAAAGCAAAACAATTCCAAGAACAATCCATAAAATTCCAGCCTCGCCAAGAAAAGTAACACACTTGAAAAATGTGTTCACAAATCCGCTTCCGTGCCAATGTTCATTTATAAAAACAAGTCCTTCCATAGCCTACCAACGATTTACAACTCTTTCAGCAAAACCAAGTTGATTTTCAATTTGAATAACGGTTCCATCATCAAGAACAAGTTTGCCCGAATATCTTCCAAACACCTGATGTGGAATGAAGGCAACAACAAGTGCATTAAATGGACAATAGCGGTCGACAATCGGTTCAAACATAAGTTCAACCCTTCCGTCATCTGAATAGAATGTCCAGGTTCCAAGATAGTCACGGCGTTTGTTCGCTCGTTGAATATTGATGTCAACATTTTCAATTTTGTGTGCTTTGCCGTTAAAGAAAATCATGTTTTCGGTTGCTTCGGTATTGTTTCCAAGAGCCTTTCCAAAGTTGAAACCAACAACATTTCCGTTTCGGTCAAAGCAGTTCATGCTTGCCCAATACCACTTTGTGTGATATGGCAAAACCCCTCTGCCCCAATCAAGCGTTGCAAGGGTGTTATAACTTCCAAACTCATATTTTTTGCCACTGAAAGTGAAAAATCCAGAAGCACGCATGCAATTGATTTTTTGATTGAAATAGAAGTGTTTTTTGTTTTTGAAAGGAGTAACTTTCACCATGCTTTCTTTTGGCTCGGCATCAAGCACAATGTCAAAAACAAGGTCTTTTCCACTTGCTTTGTAAAAATTTTTATAGGTTCCAAAAAGATGACGCGTTCCGTTTTCAACAACAAAAGTGAACTCTGCATCTTTTGTTTTATAGTAACTTTTGCCCTCTGTTGATGTCAAAGGCAACTCGGCTTTTGTTTTTGGGAAAAGCGCAAGCGAGGTTTTGTCATAGTGCAGTCCAGTTGAAAAGTCAATCACTGACGCAGAAAGCACGCTTGCAAAAGCAATGTCTGAAATTGTAAGACAAAGCGCAAAATGGCGGTCGGCAACATAATAATAGTCCCACTCTTTAAGGCGCTTTTTGTTTTTTACGTTTTCTTTGTTATATTGAACATGCATTCTCTTGCAATATCCATCAACATTCAAAAGCCCATCTTCTTTAAGAAGAGTGCTGTTTTCTTCAATCATCTTTTGCATAAAAGTTTCCCCTTTTATATCTTATCGAAACTACTATAACACATTTTTGCAATCAATGAAAACTTTTTTGACTGCTTTTCACTATTTTTTTTACAAAATCATAGCATAAACCGAGGTGAAGAAATGAAAGTTGCAATTGTTGGAGCCACTGGGCTTGTTGGAAAAAAGATTTTTGAGCAACTGAAAGACAAAAATATTGAACTTGTTTTGTATGCATCAAAGCGTTCAAAAGGCATGGAAATTTGCGGGCAAAAAGTCAAAGTGCTTTCAATTTTAAGCGTGAAAAAGGTGGACTTTGCAATTTTTTCTGCTGGAAGCGAGGTTTCAAAAAAATATGCCCCCATTTTTGCCAAGCGCGGAGCAATTGTAATTGACAATTCAAGCGCTTTTCGCCAAGATGAAAACATTCCTTTGGTTGTTCCTGAAATCAATTTTGAAAAGGTTTCAAACAAAACAAAAATCATTGCAAACCCAAACTGTTCAACAATTCAAATTGTTTTGGTTCTTTTTTATCTTTCGCAAATTGCAAAAATCAAAAGGGTTGTCATTTCAACCTATCAATCTGCAAGCGGTGCTGGCGAAAAAGGCATTTTTGACCTTGAAAATGAAACAACTTTGAAAATTGCACAAGTTTTAAAAGACGACCTTGTTCCTCAAATTGGAAACTTTGCGAACAATGGATATAGCGAAGAAGAAAACAAAATGATTTTCGAAATTCAAAAAATCCTTGGCAAAAAAATCAATATCACCGCAACCGCCGTTCGTGTTCCAATTCATTTTTGCCATGGCGCAAGCGTGAATGTTGAGTTTGAAAAGCAGTTCAATTTGCAAGATGTTTTTGACAAACTTGAAAACGCAAAAGGCGTTGTTCTTTGCGACAATCTTGACAAAAATATATATCCTCTTTGCAAAAATGCGGTGCAAAGCAAAAATGTTTTTGTTGGGCGCATTCGTCGTGATTTTTCGGTTGAAAGCGGGCTGAACTTTTGGGTTGTTGCCGACAATCTTTATAAGGGTGCAAGCACAAACGCAATTCAAATTATGCAAGAAATCATCAATCAAGGAGCGAAAAAATGAAAATTGGAATTGTAGGTTTTGGAAACCTTGGAAAAGCAGTTTTGCACCTTGCTCTTCAAACCAAAAAATTTGAGGTTATTGCAATTTTCTCGCGCAGAAAAATTTCTGCACCCGTTCCAGTTTTCGACATTTCGGAAGCACCCAAATTTAAAGGAAAAATTGACGCAATGATAATGTGTGGCGGAAGCGAAAAAGACCTTATGATTCAAACCCCACTTTTTGCAAAAAACTTTAACACAATTGACACCTTCGACACACACAAATTTTCTTTGAAGCACTTTGAAAACGTAAACAAAGTGTGCCAGAAAAATTCCACATCAAGCATTGTTTGCTGTGGCTGGGGCCCC
>USTJ01000062.1 GCA_900557585.1 uncultured Eubacteriales bacterium | reverse complement strand
ACAGTGTCTCCACACAAAAATGCACCACTTATAAACGATATTGGAACCAAGATTTCAAACGAGGTTGGTGTTCCATATTTGGTGTCAGATTTCAAGAAAAAAGATGGCTATAAAAAATCAATTGAACTTTCAAAAAAATATGAACTTTACCGCCAAAAATATTGCGGTTGCAAGTTTTCAATTTGGTGGTAAAAAGATTGCATTTTTGCAGTTTTTTTGTTTTTTTAAAAAAATGAAGCACGCTATATTGCGTGTTTTTTTATTGAAAAAAATGATTATTATCTTTTTTGTCAATCATTGTCGAAAATATAATATTTTTAAAAATGTGGCAAATGCTAAAAAAATATAAACCTTTAAATGTCTAAAACACAATAAAATGTGCAAAAACATGCAAAAGAGAAATATTCCATGTTTTGTTGTTTTGACATAAAAAACAAACACATATGTGTTTTGAAAAATGTGACGAAAAACATTTGACAAGGTGGGTGGGTTGTGGTTTAAAATCGATAATATAAAAAAATGTATAAGTATAACTTATACAATCGAAAAAAATTCAAAAATGTAAAAAATATTGATTTTGTGTTTGAATTTATCAAAGGAGCCGCCTTTATGAAGAAATTTCGAAAGATTTTATTTTCATTTATAATGTCGTTTGCACTTGCGTTTTCTGCAGGTGCAGTTGTTTTTTCTAAATTTGACAATCAAACTGCTTTTGCGGCAGCAAATGGTGGTTCGGTTTATGTTGGAAACAACTCGACCAATATTTTAGAAGGAAGAAAAAGCATTTGCGGATTTGATGCAACAAACGGTGGTGGTGTTTATATCGCAAATGGCGGAACTTTCAAAATGACCGGCGGTGATATTTTTGCAAACAAAGCATCAATGGGTGGCGGTGTTTATGTTCTTACTGGTGGAACATTCAATTTATCTGGCGGTTCAATTTCTCAAAACCAAGCAACCGGTAAAAATGTAGATGGAATAACTCATGGTGGCGGTGTCTATTCTGCCGGAACATTTAACATGTCTGGCGGAAGCATTGTTGAAAACAAAAACAATGGAATTTATGTTTCTTCTGGGGCTACAACAATCTCGGGCGGAACAATTGCTGGAAATGGTGAAAACGCAATTTATGTTGGTGGCGGAACTTTAAAGGTTAAAGGTGGAACAATTGTTGGTAACATTGAAGGGAAAGCATCAAGTGTTGCAATCAGTGGGGGAGAAATTCGTGGAAATGTTTCAACAAACTCTGTGACAGGTGGAACAATTTATGGAACTGTTAAAACCAATGTTGCACTTTCAATTTATGGCAACGCAACAATTCTTTCAAACGGCACCTATGCAGTTTTAAGTTCAAACGGAGATATTATAATTGACAAAGCAAAAATTATTGGTGATGTTAAAGCGGAAAGTGGAAACATTCGCATTTATAAAAACTCTGACATCACTGGCAAAATTATCATTTCAGACCCTACAAAATCAATCATTCTTGACGATTGGACAACAGATTTTGTTCCAACCTATACACTTGATTTTTCAAGCTTGACAAGTGTTGACACTTCAAAAGCATATTTTGTTTTTGCAAATACCATGGGAACACAAGCAGACACAAGCAAAATGACAATTGTTGCTCCAGATGGCTATAAAGCTGTTAGCAAAATGGTGAATGGAACAAACGGAATTTATTTCGAAGTTGAAAAAGTAGATTTCCCAGCAAACTGGAAAGCACAAATTAATGCTTCAACCTATATGACAACAACTGTGACCCCTGGAAGCATAACAAGTTTAAAATTTGTTTCTTCTGTTCCAAGCGGATACACCAAAATTGGAACACTTTCAACCGGTCTTCCAGTCTATAAGGGGACAACTGTAACCGCCATTGCTTTTGTTTTAAGCAAAAAAATATCTGCACCTGTTGACAGTGCTAATCTGTTTTATAATTTAAGTGAAATAACATCTTTTGATTTTAGCAATTTTGACACAAGTGTTGTTAAAAATATGAATAGCATGTTTCGATTTTGCAACAAATTAACAAGCCTTGACATTAGCAAATTTAACACCGCAAAGGTTACAAACATGTCATATATGTTTAATTGTAGTTTGCTTTCTTCAATAACATTTGGCAATGGTTTTTCTTTTAATGAAGTTATTGATTTGTCATATATGTTTGATAGTTGTTCTTTAACATCAATCAATCTTTCACCATATTTAAATTCTTCAACAAATTATAAGTTTTTCACAATGGAAAGCATGTTTTCAAATTGTGGTGTGTTAGAAACAATAAATCTTGGAACATTCAATGCTCCAGTTCTTGATTCTACCAATTCAATGTTCTATGGTTGCAGCAGTCTAACTTCAATTAACATGAAAATTTTAAAAACAAACTATTTAAGGACAACAGCGGGAATGTTTAGCAGTTGTTCAAATTTAACAAGTCTTGACCTTAGTGGCTTTGTAACAAAAAATGTTATAACGATGGACAATATGTTTGAAAGTTGTGATTCTCTTGCATCTATCACATGGGATGAAAGTTTTGATACAATAAATGTTTGTGATATGAGTTGTATGTTTTATAATTGTAGTGCGTTGACATCGTTAAATCTTAAAAATTTCAACACACAAAATGTTGTTAGTTTTAGCAATATGTTTTATGGGTGTGGAAGCTTGAGAACAATTTTTAACATGAATTTTTTAACAATAAACGCAATTAATTTTGAAGACATGTTCTCTGGCTGTGGTTCTTTGTTGTTTCTTGATTTAAGCTCTTTTAACATGAAAAATGCTCAAAATATTACTAACTTTTTAAGAATTGATTCTGGAGATTTAAAATATTTATGCACTCCTAGATTTTTTGATTATCAAAATTATTCCGATGGTTTTGGTAGTGCAGAGTCCTTACAATCAGCAAACGGCAAGTTTTTAAGTGATCTTTCTTCAACACTTTCTTATAGCGAAGCATATGTTGCTGATGCTTCTGACCTTGAACAAATTACAATTTCAGGTGTTGCTGTTGATGGATCGCTCGATAGTTGTTTTCATGAATATGAAAGTAGTCAAGGGTCGTTCTATGTTTATAACGGGCTTTTTAACAAATATATGTTCCCGCTAGAATATGGTAATTGTGAAGATTATGATTTCACATATGGAGATGATTTTAAAGCAAAATTAACAGCTAGAACCATTGAATTTGCTTGGTTTGAATTTGGAATTGTTACAGGCCAAATGGGCTATTATTCATCTGCTGATGGTTTGGAGGACTTATATATTCATGTTCTAGATGGTTCTGGAACTTTTGAAATGAATTATTCAAATCCTGGTGTGGCTGTCGATGTTGTGTTGATTTTGAATAGTGCTGATACAAATTTTCAACCTTATGGGGAATATTCTTTATATTATCGAAACCTTACTTGGGGATTAAGTGCAAATGATTCATTTGGAGATGAAGTCGTGATTTCGAATGCTAATATAATTACAAAAACATTTACTAATCTCACATTTGAAAAGCTTATGTATTGTTTGCCATCATATCCAATTTTTGATGTTGGAAACATGTTCTTCAAATGCTGGAGAATTGGTTTTAATGGAACCGCTGAAGCAGACTATTTTTACTCAAATAATTGGGTGTTAAGTTGGGAAAACCTTGCAAACTTGCCAGATATTTCTTCGGTTATTAGTGATATGGAAAATGCAACTGGTTATAGTAATACAATCTTTGTTTATCCAGAAATTGTATCATATGACACTGTTTTTGCAGATGCAAGTGCAAGTAGTGATGCGACAAACACCGCAATAAACACAAATGGTGGCGGTGAAGATGTAATGAACGGTTTGTTTTCACTTGACCTTAGCCTTTATGGAAATGAAAAATGCATTATTCCAGACAATAAAAAAACAACTGGAGTTGTAACTGAAGAAAATAAGGTTTCATAAAATAAAAAAGACTGCGATTTAGCAGTCTTTTTTAGTGATTAGGCAATAATAGTATGAGGTAAGAGTGAATAGTGAAGAGGTGAGTTGATGTAATGAAGAAGTAAGAGTGAAAAGTGAAAAAGTAGTTTGAAGTGACAATCAATGGCAAAGAAATTGTTATGTAAATTTGGCGAAGTGCCATTTTTTTCATTTTGTGGTTCACATGTTGTTGGTGACAAAATTTTAAATCTGGAAAGGGAAGTTGGTGTTAAAGGCTTCGTCGGTGGTTTTTGCGTCGCCAACAAGTGTGCTTTCTTTGGCTTTAATGGCAAGGTTTTGTTGAACTCGTTTATACATTTCGATAAGTTCGCGTCTATCGACAAGGCGAATAGAGTTGTCTTTTGCAAGGGTTTCGGCTTCATAGGAGAATGTGCTGTTTGTTACAACCATGCCTTCGTTTGCCTTATAGTGGCTCATGGCACCCATAACTTCTTGAACGCTTTTCACGCCAACTTTCTTGTTATATCTTTTTGCTTGAACAACAATTTTACTTCCGGTTTCGTCGGTCAAGATAATGTCGGCACCATAGTCTTTTGCTTTTTGTGTTGTTTCGGCACCAAAACCAGCATAGAAGAAAAGAGTTTTTAGATAGTTTTCAAACTCATAGCCTTCCATAACATCGATATCGTCAATGGTGGAAGAAAGAAGCAAAACAACCCCGCGTTTGCCCTCTTTTTCCCATTTGTTTTTCTTTATGGTTTTTACAATGAAACGAATAAGATAGTAAATCGCAATGAAAGGAAGAAGAATGATAAGCAGAATGATTTTGAAAATGCGAAGAGCAATTCCGTCTTTCTTTTTTTCGGTGTTTTTTGCGATTTTATTTTGGCTTTGAATTTCTTGATTTTGGTTTTTCATGGCTCCATTATAATGAAATTGACATGTTTTTACAAATAAAATGTATATTTTTTGCATTTTTCTTTTCAAAAAGTTGCGCACATTTTAAAAATCATGTTAAAATTTAACAAAGGAGAAAATCATGATAATTGCAATTGATGGAACCGCATCAAGCGGAAAAACAAGTGCTT
>USTJ01000061.1 GCA_900557585.1 uncultured Eubacteriales bacterium | reverse complement strand
CAACTGTTGCATCAAGAGTGTTTTCAAATGATGCTTTGTGACGATAGTAAATGCTGTTAAATTTCCAAGTGTTATATGCAGCGGTGTTAAGTGCAGAATCTTTTTTATAGGTGCTGAGCGCTGCTTTAATGATATTGTTGCTTGGGCTTACTTTTTCAGTCTGGAAAGTTGTGTAATCTGCAAGGGTAGCGCCCATTATCTTTGTGAAATATTCCTCATAGAAGCGGTAACCTTGAACGCCATTGATTTCTTCGGTAAGTTCGTCCATTGAAACGTAATAAAGATACCAATCGCCTTTATACGAGAAAGCATAACCAGTGAACTTGTTGCTTTCGTTATAATCTTTTGGAACTATTGGTTCAACTGATGTTGAAATTTTCTTTTCGCTTGTTCCAATTGTAACTGTAACAGAGTTTGTAACGGCATAACGAATGTTTTTTTCAGCATATTTTCGATAGCGGTTTGCGTCATATGCCGAAGATGCGAACACCTGACCACCAAGCGTTAGGCGATTGTTCACGTTCAGCGCATTGACAAGACCTGCCAAAACTGCGTTTGATGCCAAAATTCCCATTACAAGCATTACTGGAACCAAAATTACAAGGAAAATTGCTTTGAAGCATTTTTTCAAAACACCCATTGGGTTGTTGTTTGCTTTGTCATCAACCTCAGCAGCAACAGCATATTGGTTTTTGATGATTGCAATGATTGCGAAAATGATAAGAAGAACAACGAACAAGCCAAGCATATATTTGAAAACACGTTGAACAGTTTTGTCATAAAGGAATTTGAAAATGATGTCAGATTCGCCAAGCGTTTCAAGTTTAACATTTCCCTTTTCCCAATAGTCAATTCCAACAAGGTGTTTGCAGAAATATTGCAAGAAGTCAACAATGTTCAAAATCCAACGCACAATTGTGTAGATAAGTGTGAAAATTGCATTTCCGATTGCAACAAGCAAATTCCACCAGAACTCACCATTCACCAATTGAAAAACTGAACGGTTCTTGACATCTGGCATTCCAGAAGCAGCAGAATCTGAAAGCAGACTGCCCGGCTTTACTCCCGCTGAAATAAGACTGATAGCATTTGCAAATTTGAACATCGTTTCTTCCTCACCTTTCGTTTTTTATGAGTTTATCCTAGTTTGATTTTTGAAGCAAAAATTTATTTGTATTGCGACAAAAACGCGCACAATTCGAGCAATATATATATTTATACTTATAATATACCACATACATTTTTATTATCAAAACGATTTTCGAATTTTTTTGATTTTTTTTAAAATGTAAAAAGTGTTTTCAAAAAATCATAGCATTTTATCATAGATAAAATGAAATTTTAGCCACTTTACATTTTAACACTAAAAAATATTTGTCATGAAAATAAAAAAATGGTCAAAAAAATTGCCATTTCCCATTTTTTCTACTTAAAAAAATAAAACAATATAAATCTGATTTTCAAAAAATATTTTTATTTTACAATAAAATGTAAACAATCAAGCAAATTAAAGCAAGAAAATACATTTAAAACAATTTTTCAGAAAAATAAAAACAAAAAAAATGAACAACTTTCCAAAATCAAAACACAACCATAATATAAGAAGAGATTTCGAATCTTCCCCTATCACCGAAAGGCGTTTATACCCCTACACATTTAAAAAAAGGTATATTAAAAAACGGAAATGATGTTCATTTTTTTTACAATTAAGATGATATATAAATCAAATTAAAACACAGCATCAACTTTCACTTTGCATGTTTGAAAACGAGCAGTAGCAAGTCGATTTATACCTTGTCATTTTGAGCGGTTTCGTTTCAACGCAGAAGCAACAAAATATAGTCGAAAAATCTTAACGATTTTATGATATAAAGCCCAAAACATTGAGCCATTTATCATGCAAAAAACATTTCTGATAAATATCTTATTTTTTCCCCTAGCCTACTATAAGCAAAAAGCAATTTTAACGAAATTTAACAAAACCCAAAAATTTCTGCATAAAAAAAAGAGAGCCGAAGTTCTCTTTTTTCCGTTAGTGATTAACTAAGACTATCTTTAACATCTGGGAACAATTTCTTGATTGCACCTGAACTCAAAATAGCATATACAACCGAAGCGATAACAGCAGCAACAAGAACACCAATGATCATGTTGATAAGTTGTCCTTTTGCTTTATCTCTGTCTTCTGTTGTTTCAGCCTTTGCAAATTTGATTCCAAGAATGATACCATAGATGATACCAAACATAAGAACAACTGCGATGATTACAGGCATAACAATGTTAACAACACTTTTGAAAGTGCCATAAGCAGTGTTAACAACTTCTGAAATTCCACCTGTACTACCAGATTCTGCTGCCAAAAGATTGATATAGTTCATGATCTCTCCTCCTTTATTTTCGGGAGCCACCCCACAGGAGGCTCTTTTTATGTTCATAGTGTAACACACTAAAAACAATCAATGCAAACGATTTTTGAACATTTTTCGCATTTCTTATAAAATTTTTCACAAAATAGCAATTTTAATTCAATATAACACAAATATTACGAGTTCATCCATTCTGAAAGTGGACCACGAATTGCATATAAAATGATAATCAAAATCAAAACTGTGATAAAGCCAATCAAACCATTGATAAGTGCTTTTTGAAGTTTTGCTTTGTCCTCATTGCTTTCTGCTTTTGCAAACTTTACACCAAAAATTATTCCATACAAAATTGTGCAAATGAGCACAACACTAATTGCATATGGGCCAATTGTTGAAAGCGCTTGATAAATTGGGTCAAGAGAACTTTCTGCATCTGACTTTCCAAGAAGTCTGAAAACGTTTGAAAAACCATAAATCAAATTTGCCATTTCTTTTCTCCAAGTTTTTATAGCAACAATATAACACTATTTTTTCATGTTTGGCAAGCATAAATTGCATTTTTATGCGTAAAAAAATAAAAAAACAAGCATAATTTGTTTGCAGGATATAATTTGAATGTGTATAATATTTTTAGTTATCAAAATATAGAGGTTACTATGGCAGATAAAAAAACAATCAAAGATAACATTATGAAATATCTTTTTTTCACAATTCTTGCAGCGGTTCTTTCCTTTCTTATTGCTTCAACATTCGTAACCATGCTTTCACCAGAAGGCCTTTCAGTACGAGGAATAATTAAAAACCTTTCAAACAATGACACAGTTTTCTGGGGTCTTATTATGTTTGCAATTTCATTTTTGCTCGTAATTTTGATGAAACCAAACAAGTCCAAGCCTAAACTTAAAGGTAAAGACAAAATGGAAAATCAACGTTTCTTGAACGAAAACGAACTTGACAGCAACTTTAAACATTGCATGTGGAGCGATCTTCCAAATTTCAGCCATATGGGTCTCCCATTCCGTGCAGTCAGAAAAGGAAACAACATAAAAATCCATTTCACTTCTGAATGCCACATTATCATTGTTGGTGCAACTGGTACTGGTAAAACCGTTTCATTCATTGAACCTGCAATCCAAATTCTTGGACATCTTAAAAACAAACCATCAATGTTTATCACCGACTGTAAAGGTGAACTTTATTCAAGACACAGCAAAATGTTAAAAGACCAAGGATACAACCTTATGCTCCTTGACCTTTCTGAGCCATACAATTCTATCAGATGGAATCCTCTTGAAGAAATCTATGACCACTGGCAAAGACAACTTCATCTTGAAGAAGAAATCTTGCGTCACACAAACGACAACGTCAAAAACTATAATTTTATCAAAGTTGGCGAAATTGACAATGCTGAATGGTACGAATTTGACGGAAAAGCCTTCTCAACTCTTAAAGCAGCACTCATGGAGGTTGAACTTAATAAAACCATCATCAAAGATAAGTGCTATGAAGACCTTCTTGATATTGCAAGCACAATATGTACAATTGACAACCAAAATGACCCAAGTTGGGAAAAAGGTGCAAGAGACTATTTCTATGCAGTTTTAATCGCAATGCTTGAAGATAGTGAAAATGATTCTCTTGGAATGACAAAAGAACGTTTCAATTTTTATAACGCATATAAAATTGCAATGAATAAAGATGACGACTTTGAAGTTGTAAAACAATACTTCTCTGGCAGAAGCCCAATTTCAAGAACAAAACAACTTTCAGCAAACATCACTCAAACCAACGCAAAAACCACAAGAGATGGTTTCATGTCAACCCTTAACACTAAACTTGCAATGTTTGCAGACAGTGGAATTTGCTATTTAACTTCTAAAAACGAAGTAAATTTCTATAATTTCGATGACCAACCAACTGCATTCTTCATTAAAATTCCAGATGAAATGGCAACAAGATACACCCTTGCATCCATTATTATCGCAAATTCATACAAAAAGTTTGTTGCAAAAGCAAGAGATAACGGCAAATATATCAAAGGCAACCAAGTATGCCTCAAACGCCCACTTATGTATATTATGGACGAGTTTGCAAACCTTCCAAAAGTATATGAACTTGAAAAGAACATTACAGTTTCACGTTCAAGACACATTTTTTTCAATATGGTTATTCAATCATATTCACAACTTGAAGGTGTTTATGGAAAGGAAAATGCAAGTACAATCAAAGGAAACTGCAAAGCAACTGTATTCCTTGGAACACCAGACCTTGAAACAAGAAAATCATTTTCAGACGAACTTGGCTCATATACAATTGAAACATCAAGCATAAACTCTCCTGACAAAAAAGGAAAAGATTCAAGTGGTCCATCAACAACAACTTCATTTCAAACAATCCCACTCATCTACCCTTCAGACCTCGACAAATTGCCTCTTGGTGAAAACATTACTAAAATCTTTCAAAGTTATCCTGTAAGATCAACAATTACACCATATTTCAAATGTATGGACATCTATGAAATTGGTGCATATCAACAACCATATATCCCAGGAAGAAAATTCAACGAACAAGAAGTTTATTATGATATTCGCAGAAGAAACCGTATTGTTCTTTCCTATGATGATGAATAGAAACAAAAACTCA
>USTJ01000060.1 GCA_900557585.1 uncultured Eubacteriales bacterium | reverse complement strand
CTTCGGCAACCATTGCAAGGTTTGCAACTGCAACGTCACCAATCCCACGCTTTGGAAAAGCAAGCATTCTTCTTGTTGCCTCATCGTCGTGTGGGTTGTGAATCAAGCGAAGATATGCAATAATGTCTTTGATTTCTTTTCTTTCAAAGAACTTGAAACCACCATAAACTTTATATGGAACGCCATAGGTGATAAATTTCTCTTCAATGATAAAGCGAGTTCACGCGCATTAAAACCGCAAAGTCGTTATATTTATAGCCATAATATGAAACAAGGTTCTTGATTGTTTCGGCAACATATTCAGCCTCTTCGGTTTCGTTATAGGTTGTGTGGGTTTCAACCTTTGTTCCCTCTCCGTTCTCTGTCCAAAGCAGTTTATCAAGGCGGTTTTCGTTTCGTTTTATAAGTTTGTTTGCAACTTCCAAAATCTTTTTGGTTGAACGATAGTTTTGTTCAAGTTTGAAAATTTTCACATTTTTAAAGTCTTTTGTGAAAGAGTTCACGTTTGTAACATCTGCGCCACGCCAAGAATAGATGCATTGGTCTTCATCGCCAACAACAAAAATGTTGCCATATTTTTCAGACAAAAGACGCACAAGTTCATATTGTGCTTTGTTTGTGTCTTGAAACTCGTCAACATGGATATATTGAAATTTGTCTTGATAATATCTCAAAACCTCTGGTTTTGTTCTGAAAAGTTCATAGGTTTTGTTAAGAAGGTCATCAAAGTCAAGCGCGTTGCAGTGCTTTAAAGTTGCTTCATATTCGGTGAAACATTTTGTGATGACATCTCTTTTCTTTGGGTCGGCAATATACTGCGAATATTCTTCTGGGTCCATCAAATGGTTTTTTGCATTGGAAATGTGCCAACCAATTGTGTCGGCATTTATGTTTGTGTTTTTGTTTTCCAAAATGCGCTTGATAGTTCGGTCTTTTTCAACATCGGTATAAATTGAAAAGTTGCTGGTGTATCCAATGTTCTCTGCCTCGCGACGCAAAATGCGCGAACACATTGCGTGAAAAGTGCAAATCCACATTGCAGAAACATCGCCAAGCATTTTTTCAAGACGCTCTTTCATTTCGTTTGCAGCCTTGTTTGTGAAAGTGATTGCAAGAATGTTATATTTTGGAACATTTTCGTCAAAAACCAAGTGTGCAATTCTGTGTGTAAGCATTCGGGTTTTTCCACTGCCCGCTCCGGCAGTAACCAAAATTGCGCCGTTAGATTGCTCGGCAGGAAGTCTTTGTTCTTGATTTAGGTTGTCTAAAATTGCACTCATAATTTTTCCTTTGAAGTTTATATCAAAAGATATTTTATCATATTTTATGTTCCAAAGCAAAGCATTTGAAACTTTCTGTCAGTTTTATATAAAATATACCACTAATAAACAAAACAAAAAAAATCAAACTATTCGTCTTTTGAACTTTCTCCCAAAATGTGTTCTTTGATTGTTGCATAGCGTTTGCTGAGTTTGAACATATATTTTTCTTTGCCCGCGTTTGAAAGCCCGTCATAGATGTCGTGTTCAATAATTTGTGAAAGTGGATTCATTGTGTCAAGGTCTTTTGCAAGCATCTTTTTTATTTTTCCATATAACGGGTCGTCCGTAATTTTCTTTTGACTTGAAATGATTGCATATTGAATTTTCGCAGACAAGCATGCCTGATTATAGTTACCATGTTCTCTTTTCTCCTCTTTTGTGTTGCTACATGAGATTGCGCGAAGACGATTCTTTGCTCTTTGTGCAAGGTCTCGAAGTGTGTTAGACATTTTTGTTTTATCTCCTTTTCAAAAATTTATACCAAGATTCTATCACAACAAAAATAAAAAGAATGTCGAAAACATTTTAAGTTGAAATAAGTTGATATTTATGTTTTTATAACATTATTCGCGTGATAATTCGACCTTTTGAAGTTTTTCTAGACTTTAAAAGAGACAAAAACATGAAAAGCGAAAAACCGGACAATTTGCTTTTCGAATTAAAACTATTTTATTGCTTTGTTTTGTTTGAAAAGACTTTTTACTGAAACTTTTTGTCGAAAATGTATGGCATATTTTGTCACAAAATGTAAAAGAAGTCGAAAAAGAAAGAAAGTGTCGTCGAAAAATTGAAAAATTTGGGAAAAGACGAAAAAATAGTAAAAAGATAAAATTTGCACAAAAAAATCAGGGCAAAACCCTGATTTGATTTTTTAGCCTTTACGGTTTCTTTTTTGTGCTGCTTCAGATTTTTTCTTTTTTGCAACGCTTGGTTTAACATAGGCTTCTCTTTTTCTGATGTCACCAATGATGCCGTCTTTTTGACATTTGCGTTTAAATCTTTTGATTGCACTTTCCAAACTTTCGTTTTCACCAACTTTAACGGTTGACATTGTTTTTCACCTCCTGTTAAACAACATTTATGCACATATTTTAGCAAACAATATTTGATATGTCAAGCGATATAAAATTTTGTGTATTATTATTTTTCAAGTTTAAAGAACTCTGCAACTTCTTTAAGGTTGTTGTTTTGTTTGTCCAAAACAGGATAAACCTTTTTGCCATCTCCATTCTTTCTTGGCAAAATGTGAAAATGCAAATGGAAAACAGATTGCTCGGCAGAAGGCTCGTTTGCGTTCAAAATGTTCACTCCGTCATAGCCAAGGTCTTTATAATGTTTTGAAATTTCTTGAACAGCATCTATCACTGCTTCAAGGTCTTCTTTGTTTGTGTCGAAAATGTTTCTTGAATGTTTTTTAGGAATTACAAGTGTGTGTCCGGTCATGTCGTCTGAAATGTCCAAAAAAGCATATACCTTTTCATTTTCATAAATTTTATAACTTGGAATTTCCCCTTTAATGATTTTACAAAAAATGCAATTATCCATATTTTCCTCCATTTTTATATAGTTTTTAACATTTTAGCGCGATTTTTTAACAAATTTTGTTAATAACTTGCGATTTTTGCAAGTGCTCCATCTTCAAAAGGTTTTTCTATTTCAACTTTCAAAAGAGTGTTTGGAGCAAGTTCTTTGTCTGATTTTACATAGCATTTGATATAATTCTCGGTGTGCCCTTCATAATATTCAGAGCCATCTTTTTTTCGTTCAATAATAAGTTCAAAAATGTGATTTTTGCATTTTTTTACATAGTCAGCATGCATTTTAGCATCCAATTTTGCAAGTTCTTCGGCTCTTTGCTTAACATTTGTTGCAACATTTTTCATGTGAGATGCTGCTGTTCCGCTTCGGCTTGAATATGGGAAAATGTGCATTTTTGCAAATTGACAATTCTTTACAAAAGTATAGTTTTCTTTTGCGTCCTCTTCGGTTTCGGTTGGAAAGCCAACAATAATGTCGGTTGTAATTGCCCCAAGTGGGAAATATTTTCGAATGATTTTTATCTTATCATAAAACTCTTCTGCACTATATTTTCGGTTCATTGCTTTAAGGGTTTTGTTGCATCCGTTTTGCAAACTCAAATGAAAATGTGGCGCAAAGTTTTTGATTTCAGAAAGAGTTTTGACAAAGTCTTCCGTGATAATGTTTTGCTCAAGTGATGAAAATTTGAAACGAACAGATGGATAGTTTTTCATTAAAAGTGCAACGTCTTTTAAACTCATTTTAGGTTCAAAATCGCTTCCATATGCCGAAAGGTTGATTCCGGTAAATGTAATTTCTCTTGAATATTTTGATTGCTTTTCAACCTCTTTTTTAACCGATTCAAAAGAACGGCTTCTTTCTCTTCCCCTTACATATGGAATCAAGCAATATGAGCAAAAATTGTTGCATCCGTCTTGAATTTTGATAACAGTTCTTGTTCTTGCCCCGTGTGCTTCTGGAATTTCTTGATAGGCGCAAGAAATGTTTGTGTCGATTTCTTGTTCACTTTTCTTTGGCATATAAACAGGAAAATTTATCAATATACTTTGATTTAAATGTTTTATAGTTCCTCCCGTAGCATGTCTAGTTACATAATCCATCAAAAATGGAGCCTTTAAATATTGAAAAAGATATTTTTCATCTGTTTCTTTTTTATCTTTGATTTCAACATTAAACACTCCGGCATTTAATGTTGCTGGCATTGTTAAGCCTTGAACATATGCTACTTTTCCTAAAGTTCCATCCTTTGTAATGAGAATACTGCCATTTCGAATTTGAATATTTTTATCTTGTTCATAACGTTCTTTTTCTACATAATGGCATGTTGAATAATTTATAGTACCATCCTCAAAATCTGTTCCAGTAATAAGCATGTAATCACCACTATCTAAAAATTCTGAAGTTCTAAGATTTTGCCATCCAATTCGAGCATGCATTGTAGCTATCTCTGATAACTTACGCTGTTCCCAAGAGTCATTGAATTGCGAAAATCTCCATTCGGGTACATTTTCGCCTTTTTTAGGAAACATCTTGCTTAAATATATCTTTTTCATCTTCTGTAATTCTTCAATTTTTCGCTGATAAAGCTCAATAATCCTGTCTTGTGTTGATAATATTTTTACAATTTTCTCTTGTTCTGCAAGCGGTGGATATGGCATATCTATAATTTTAAACCAGTCATATTTTAGCGAACGCGTATCATCAACAAGACCTTGCGAATTGCGATAAAAGACATTTATTACATTCTGAAGTTTGAATAAATATGAGTAGTATTTTGCATTTACATATTTCATTGGTGATAAAATTGTGTACGCAGGACTTACAATACCTTCATAAGAGCTAAATGCCGATACACCCTGCCACATTCTCATAGTGTTATACCCAATATCACCAACACATATTTTTTTATATTTACTTTTATCAGCACTTGAAGTATCTTTGCCGTCAATATCAGAACGCGGAATTATTCCCTTTTCAGCAGTTATTGATAATAACTGTAAGTTTGCATTATGGCATTCGTTTCTTTCTGCAAAAATCTGTCCACCTTGTCTGATTCCCCACTCCAACGGTACTACACCTATTTTCGTCTTTTTATATACGTCCGGAACTTGTCCGGCTTTTATTTGTTCAATTCGTTGCTTTATTTCAGGTTTCATTTTTCTTGTACCTTTCATAAT
>USTJ01000059.1 GCA_900557585.1 uncultured Eubacteriales bacterium | reverse complement strand
CTTTGCTAAGAAGATCTTTTTGTGTTAAACATGCTTTATAGAAAGATTTTACAATGGTTTTGAATGTGGAGTTGGTTTTTAAACCTGAGTTTTTTTCGTTGATAAGATCGGTTAATTTTTTAGCAATATCATTTACGTTATATTGGTAAATAGCATTTTTTTCAAATTTTAGATCTTCACCATCTATTACACCTTGTTTTATAGCGGCTGCTAAATCTGGGATAATCACATTTATCACATTATATTTGCTAAGAAGATCTTTTTGTGTTAAACATTTATTATAGAAAGATTTTACAAGGGATTTGAATGTTTCATTACCTTTTAAATCTGAGTTATTGTCGATAAGATTGGTTAATTTTTTAGCAATGTCAACTGCGTCAGTGTCGGGAATAACGCCAGCATCAAATGCTAGATTTTTATCATTTATCAATCCTTGCTTTATAGCGGCGGTCAAGCATGCAATTGCACCACTGGTAGCCTTTTTAATAGTACCCTTTTCCCTTGGACAAACTTTTTCTACAAGAGAGGTAAGAATAGTATCGTCAATGCCAAAAGAATCTTTGTTTATTATAACTTGTTCTAGAAGATAGCCAATATCACCTCTTGTTTTATCATTAATAAATTTGTTATCATTTACCTTTGTTAAGAAATCTTGTATAAGGGATTTGAATGCGTCGTTGTTTTTTAAGTTGTCATATTGTATGCAAAGACCATGAGCAATATCACCTGCGTTAGTGTTGGTAATAGTTTTATCTCCAAATTCTAGATTTTTACCATCTATCACTCCTTGGTTTATAGCGGTGGCTAATATTAAGATAATCCATGTGTTACAAAGATCTTGTTGTGTTAAACATGCTTTATAGAAAGATTTTACAAGGGATTTGAATGTGTCGTTGTTTTTTAATTTATAAATTTGTCCGCCAAATATATTATTAATATCCATTATGTTCTCATTGGTAATAACACCATCTTTTTTAAATAGATCTTCACCATCTATTACTCCTTGATCTATAGTAGTTACTAAATTTGAGAAAATATTATCTGTGTTCTCATTGGTAATAACACCTTTTTGTGTTAAACATTTATCATAGAAAGATTTTACAATGGTTTTGAATGTGTCGTTGGTTCTTAAGCTGTTATCCTTGTTAGCTTGGGATAAGGCATAAGCAATATTTTTTGCGTTATTTACAAAATATATCTATATTGTCAAGACATATTTTTCCAATTCTTCCACTTCGAAAATCATCTAAAAGTTTGGTTGTGCCACGGTTATAATCAACCTCGCCACCGCGAATCAGACAACCCATTTTCTTTAAAATTTCATCATAAATTGCAATGTAGTCTTGTTCAAAATTAGAGATTCCATAACGCGCAGAAAGTTTGTTTTTGTGGTTGTCAATCAAATATTTTGCAAGTTCATAGCCAAGTTCTTCTTGGTCGATAACCTCGGTTTTAATGCTTCCAATAAATGCCAAATTTGTTGCAATTTTTTCGTTTTCAAGTTTTGGCCAAAGAGTTCCCGGTGTGTCAAGCAAAACAAAATTGTCCGAGATTTTCACCCATTGATTTGCTTTTGTAACTCCAGCACGGTCGCCAGTGATTGCTTTTTTTTGACCATATAGGGTGTTTATAATTGTTGATTTTCCAGTGTTTGGAGTTCCAATAACCATCACTTTGAAGACAGGTTCAATTCCTTTGCTCTTCCTGTTTTCATATTTTTCAGAAACAAGTTCCTTTAATTTTGAAAGCAAAATATTTCGGTTTGAAGATGCAGTTGCTTGAAGAGCAATTACATTTTTGTTTTGTTTTTTAAAACAAGAAACAATTTTATCGGCATCGGATTTTTCAATCAAATCAATTTTATTTATCACATATAAAATTGTTCTATGTTCAACAATCTCATCAATTTTAGGATTCAAACAAGAAAAAGGAGCGCGAGCATCAAGCACATATAAAACAACATCAATTTTCTTGATGTTCTCTTTCATTGTGTCTAGATTTTTTTTCATATGTCCAGGAAACCAGTTTATCTTCATTTTCTTTCTCCTATAAATAAAATCGCCATGTTTAATTTTTCAAATCAGGACGGCGTTCTTTTGTAATTTTTTCAGATTGCTCTTTTCTCCACAAATCAACTTTTGCATGATCACCAGAAATCAAAACATCTGGAACCTTGTGTCCCATGAAATCAACAGGTCGTGTGTATTGTGGATATTCAAGATTGTTTTGCGAAAAACTTTCATCAACAACCGACTCTTCATTTCCAAGCACACCAGGAATGTATCTTGAAACAGAATCAATCAAAACCATTGCTGGAAGTTCCCCTCCTGTCAAAACATAATCACCAATTGAAATTTCGTCATCAATAAGCAAATCAATAATTCGTTGATCCACACCCTCATAATGACCACAAAGCAATATGATATGGTCAAAGAAAGTCAAACTTTTTACTACGCTTTGCTTCAATTGTTTGCCACAAGGGCTCAAATAAATTTTATGTGCTTTCTCATATCCTTCTATGCTTGTCATTGCATCATAAATTGGTTGAGGTGTCATAAGCATTCCGCTTCCACCGCCATAGGTATAGTCATCACACTTCTTGTGTTTATCTTTTGAAAAGTCGCGAATGTTTATAACGTTAATTTGCAAAAGATTTTTATCAGTCGCCTTTCCAATCAGACTATGTTTGAGTGCATCAAACATTTCTGGAAAAAGCGTTAAAATGTCAATTCTCATTTTATTCCTCATCTTGGTCGCAAATTTTTGTTTGCATAAATTTTTCTTTGTCAATTTTCACTTGATTGTTCTTTTCATCAATTGAAAGAAAAATGTCCCCAGTGTTCGCAAAGCAAAGATTTGAAAATGTATCACTCTTCACAAAAACAACATCAGACGAGCCATAGTTCTCAATATCTGTAATTTCGCCAACAACGGTTCCATCTTCAAACACTGCGGTTTTGCCAATAAGGTCTGCAATGAAAAAATTGTTGTTATGAAGAAGTTCACGAACAACATTCTTATCGGCATAAAGATTTTTATTTTTGATTCTCAAAGTTTCTTCTGGATTTGAAAATTGTTCAAAACCAATTCCATATTCAGTTCCCAAATTGAAAACTCTTTTCACATTCAACTCTTCGCCAGAGTCAAGATAAAGTTTATCTATCTTTTTGATAAGTTCTGGATTGTCCATCAAAACAGAAACTTTAACTTCGCCTTTAATTCCTTGTGGCTTGCGCACAATTGCAACACAGATTTTATTGTCCATTTTTCTACCTCGCATAAAGTATATCACATCTCATCTCATTTTCAAAGACATTTTGAAAATAGTGCTCACATTTTATCAAATCATAAAGCCAAAAATTAAATTTTTCATAAAAGCAATAAATACAAAACGCTGTGACGCTGTGAGACAGAATATTTTTTAAAATAATTAAATTTTGAGCACCACTATCTAAAAATAATTATATAAGATATGAAATATAAAAACGAATATCATTCTATTATGCTTAGCCGTAATAATGATATAGATTTAATTACAGTTTTAAAATATAAAATGCATGTTTTTATGAGTAAACTATCCAACAACAATAATGATATAAATATGATTTATAATTTTGTGCAGATAAACCGCGTGGCTTTATAAAACACTATTACATTACACTACACTCTATCATGGAACACGATTAAAAAAATTTTCAACACTAGTAAAGGTCAAAGTAAGTCAAATAACACTTCAGTTTAATATCACATTAAAAATCAAAGATTTTTAATCTTCATCGTAAAAACATGCATAAAAAAATGATAGCCAAAAGCCATCATCTTTTTATTTTACATAAATTTAATGTTTACGCGTTTGTTAAATTTCTTTGCACTTGTTCTTACAACGCTTCTGATTGAGTTTGCAACTTTTCCGCTTTTTCCAATCACAGCGCCAAGATCATCTTCTGCAACTTTAACAACAAGGTCAACATTGTTTCCAGAGGTTGTTTCAGAAACTTCAACTTCTTCTGGTTTTGAAACGATTTGTTTCACAATATACTCTAAAAGTTCTTTCATGTTCCACCTCGCAAACACTATTCTGCTTTAGGTGCTTTTTTTGTTGATTTTTTTGCAACTGGTTTCTTTGCTTCAATTGCACCAACTTTTTGAAGAAGCATCTTCACAGTGTCGGTTGGTTGAGCACCATTAGCAAGCCATTTTTTTGCTTTTTCAAGATCAATGTTAACATCGTTCTCGTTTACAAGTGGATTGTATGTTCCAACAAGGTCTACATATTCTCCATCTCTTGCTTTTCTTGAATCTGCAACGACAATACGATAAAATGGTGATTTTTTATCTCCAAGTCTTGTAAGTCTCATTTTAACTGCCATTATTTTTTCCTCCTGTTATAAATTATATATCCGCAAGCATTTGGCTTGGTTTATATTAAAATCTTCTACCCATCATCATTTTTTGAAGACGTGGGTTGTTTTGGTTTTTCATCATAAGTTTGGTTTGCTCAAACTGTTTGATAAGTTGGTTCACTTGCTGAATCGAAGTTCCACTTCCTTTCGCAATACGTTTTCTTTGACTTGCTTTGATAAGGTCTGGATTCACCCTTTCTTTTGGAGTCATTGATTGAATGATTGCTTTGTACACTTTGATGTTGCTTTCATCAATGTCTTCTGGTCTGATTTTTCCAGCAAATCCAGGAATCATTGATATTAGGTCGCCTAAACTTCCCATTTTTGAAAGTTGCTCAAATTGAAGCAAGAAATCATCAAAAGTGAAAGTATTCTTTCGAATGTTTTCTTCAAGTTTTTTCATTTGGGCTTCGTCCATGTTTGCTTGTGCCTTTTCAATAAGTGTTAAAACATCACCCATTCCAAGGATACGCGAAGCCATGCGGTCTGGATAGAAAGGTTCAAGGTCTCCAATCTTTTCACCAGTTCCGCAGAATTTGATTGGTTTTCCGGTTACGGCTTTGATTGAAAGCGCAGCACCACCACGAGTGTCACCATCAAGTTTTGTCAAGATTGTTCCAGTAATGTCAAGTTTGTCATCAAACTCTTTTGC
>USTJ01000058.1 GCA_900557585.1 uncultured Eubacteriales bacterium | reverse complement strand
GGTTGAGGGAGAACATAGACTTGTTTTGGATTTTTCAAGTGTGTCGTTCATGGATAGCACGGGGATTGGTGTGCTTCTTGGGCGCTATAACAAATTTATAAAAAAAGACATTGCGCTTTTTATTAAAAATCCACAAAGACATGTGGACAGAATTTTGAAAATGACTGGCATATATGAACTTATGCCAAAGGTGTCATAGGGGGAAATATGGAATTGAAATCAGAATTTGACAATAAATTTAGTTTGGTTTTGGACGGGAAACTTGTAAATGAGGGGTTCGCACGAAGCATGGTTGCTGCGTTTTGTGTGCCACTGAACCCATCTGTGTCCGAAATAAACGATATTAAAACTGCCGTAAGTGAAGCAGTGACAAATTGCATTGTTCATGGCTATGCAGGTACAACTGGAAACATAGATATTTTTGTTGGAATTCGCAAAAATGTGATTTATATCAAAATTCGTGATTATGGTGTTGGTATAGCAGATATTGAAAAAGCAAAACAACCATTTTTCACAACGCGTTCACGCGAAGAGCGTTCAGGAATGGGTTTCACTTTGATGGAATCGTTCATGGACACTATGAATGTTTACAACAACCTTGATGGCGGTGTAACGGTTGAACTTTCAAAAGAAATAAGACAATAGGGTGGTGGAAATGGAAGAGTTTGTGCCACTTTCGCAAGAGGAAACACTCCTTTTTGTGAAGAATGCAAAAATGGGTGATGTTGATGCAAAGGATAAACTTATTCAAGGAAACTTTCCACTTATAAAATCAATTGTAAAAAACTATCAAAATAAGGGTGTAGACTATGAAGACCTTTATCAAATTGGTTGTGTTGGTTTCTTGAAAGCAATAAACAATTTTGATGAAAAGTTTGATGTGAAATTTTCAACCTATGCAGTGCCAATGATTGCTGGTGAAATCAAACGCTTTTTGCGTGATGATGGAAACATAAAAGTGAGCAGGGCGATCAAAACTTTGTGGCTGAAAATCAAAAGTTATATTGATGTTTATGAAAAGTTGCATAATGAATCTCCAACAATTGAAGAGATTGCAACTGCACTTGAAGTTACACCAGAAGAGGTTGTATATGCCTCGGATGCGTCAAAACAAATTATAAGTCTTGATGCTCAAATTGATGAAAATTCATCAAACTCGCAGTCGGTTTTGGACAGAGTTATAGAAGATGATCAAAACGAACTTTTGCTTGATAAATTGCTTTTGAAAAATGCAATTGCAACGCTTCCAGAAAGAGAAAAGAAGATTGTTCTTTTGCGTTATTATCGTGGAAAAACCCAAAGTGAAGTTGCGCTGATGCTTGGGGTTTCGCAAGTTCAAATTTCAAGGATAGAAACAAAAATTATTGAAAAACTAAAAAATAAAATAAAATAAAAAAATCGCAAAAATGCGATTTTATATTTATAATATTGCATCAAAACGCCAAATATGGGATATTTTGTGCTTTTTCAATGTTTGCTGGCTTATCTAAAATTGGAGGCGATGCTTGCTTGGTGTTCATTGTTTTAAGTCTGCTGTGACGGTTGTTTTTATCTTCAAGAAACATTTTTGAAATCTTGTTTGTTTTTAGTTTTTCGTCAAATTTGTTTTTGGTTTCTCTGATTTCTTTTTGTTCTTCACGAATCTTTTCGTTCAAATTATTGTCAAGTTTCTTTATGTTTTTTTTCTTGTCGTTGTTGTCTTTCTTGGTTTCAGAAACTTCGCTTTTATAAGATGTGATTTGGTCGTTTCTTGTTTCAGATTTTATTTCATTTTCTTGACTAATTTTTTCTGTTTTAATGTTGTTTTGTTCGTTTGAAAATGTTTGATTTAGAGCGACTGCTTTTTGATTTTTGTTTGTCCAATTTTGGTTTAAACCGTTGTCACAGCAATTGTCTTTATTGCAATTTGAAATGCATTTTTCATTGCCACATTCATTGCTTTGGTTCTTTATAGATGTGTTGTTGTTTTGATTTGTAAGACTGGTTATTTTGGTGTTGTCGGGTGATGATTGGTATGGTATATTGCAGATTGATTGCTCATTATTTGTTATTGCAACATTGTTGTTTTCTGGCAGATTGCTTGTTTTACTATCCATGTTGTTCATGTTCTTGTTTGTATCATTTGGTTTATTGTTGTTGTTTGCTTGGGTGGTGTTTTGTGTATTAATGATGGGGGTTGGTATAGTGGTATTATTGTTTTGCTCAGGGATATTTATATTTTCAGTTGTGTTGTTTTCGATTTCAAAACCGTGGTAAGGGTATGGCATAATGTGTCTGTCGTGTGGGTTGAAGCGAGGAGGAATATATCCATAATTATTTAATGATTCATTATTATAATCTGGATTTTCAGTATTAGTTGGTCGATTATAATTTATTGAATCATTAGAAATATTGTTTTGTGCTTCATTATTTATTGAGGTGTTGTTTTGGTTGTTGAATTTGTCTAGCATATAAGATTCAAAAGAATTTTTCTCGCTTCCTTTCAAAATTTGGAAAATGGATTCAATTGCCGAAATTGAACTTTCAAGTTTTGTAATACGCGTTGAAATTGCTTCGTTTGTTCTGATGATATAGGCGTTGACAAGGGCTGACGACTGGTCGTTTTGCAAAATTTCTTTTGCTTGGTCAATTTGGTTTGTGACAATGCCTCGGTGTTGGTTGAAGTATGCGGTGTTGTCTTTGATAATATTCATATATGCGTTCACAGCATTTCTGTTTGGATTTACAATTGAAATGTTTCCTTTATAAAGGTCGTTCACATAAAGTAGAAGGTTAGAGCGTTTATTGATAAGTGATGTTATAAGATTTTGGAGTTCTTTGTTGTTTTCTGAAATTTTATCAGTTGAAAAAGTAACGAGACGGATGGTCTCGTTTTTATTTTGTGTATCATCTGATTGTGTGCTATCGTTTACAATATTTTGTTGATTGTAGTTATAAACATTTTGTCTAGTTTGATTATTTGCATATGTGTTATTAAACTTATTTTGGTCACCACCGTAGGTGTTATAAATTTGATTTTCATATGCTTTTCTGATTGGAATAGTGCCAAATTCATTTCTGAAATTTGGGTGTCCGCTCATATTTTCTGAAAGTTTATAATTTTGAATATTTCGCTCAAATTGTTGGTTTGCATCAATATTTGCATTATTTTCACAGCAATTTGCGTTTTTCTGTGTGTTACTATCATTATTGTTTACAATATTATTTGTCTGTTCTTGCGTGTCTAAAACTGAAAGACTTTCAAGTTGAGAAGAATCGACAAAATCAAGATTTGTGACCGAATAAATAAGATTTGTTATGGTATTGTCTAGGTTTTTGGCAAGTGTTTTGTCTGCATTTGAACATCCTACAAGTGTGAAAATTGCAAACACTAGAATTGATAATATAGAAATTTTGAATGTTTTTTTCATTGTGAACTCCTTGTTTGTTTCATATATAGTATTTGATTGGTTGCAAAAAATATTTACAAAATGAATAAATTGCATCAAAATTGCAACAATTAGTTTTGTAAATTGCGATTTTAATTTTGGAGAATATTTATGAATAAAATTTTACGAAACAAACAATATGTTGAATATGTCGAGCAAAAGTCGCCGAAGGCTGGGTGGTTTAGTTCGCTCGGTCATGCTTTTATCATGGGCGCAACGATATGTTGTCTTGGTCAAATGTTTTCAGATGTGATTCGGTCGTTTTATCCAATGATGGATTTGGTGACTGCCGGTGCATGGGTGAACATTATCATTATTGCTCTTACAATTATGCTTACAGCCTTTGGTTGTTTTGACCGATTGGGTAAATATGGAGGTGCGGGAACCTTTATTCCAATTTCAGGATTTGCAAATTCAATTGCTTCGTGTGCGATTGAATATAAAAAGGAGGGTCTTGTTTTTGGTGTCGGAGCAAAAATGTTTTATGTTGCGGGTCCTGTTCTTGTGAATGGTGTTGCATATTCGCTTATTGTTGGACTTGTATATTTTATTATTGGTTTGTTTTAGGGGGAGAATATGAAAAAGATTGGAAATCAAACCTATGAGCTTGAAATGAATGTTTCGCTTGTCAAGGGGGTGAGTCTTGTTGGAAGAAAAGAAGGAGAAGGGCCTCTTTCGGATTATTTTGATTTTATTGAAAAAGATGACAAGATGGGTGAAAAGACTTTTGAAAAGGGTGAAAGAAAAATGTTTTTCAAAACCATTTCAGAGTGCATTAAAAAGTCGGGTCTTAAAAAAGAGGAGATAGACCTTTATGTTGGTGGGGACCTTATGAACCAACTTGTTTCTTCAAACTATACTGCAAGCGAACTTGAAATTCCTTTTCTTGGACTTTATAATGCGTGTGCCACCATGGCGGAAAGTTATATTATTGGCTCAACATTTCTTGAAACTGGTGGGCTTAAAAATGTGATTTGTGCAACCGGAAGCCACTTTTCAACCGCGGAAAGACAATATCGTTATCCGCTTGAATTTGGAAACCAACGGCAATCATATGCACAGTGGACAGTTACTGGCGTTGGTGCGACAGTGTTGTCAACCGAAACAAAAAGCAATGTTCATGCAAAACGGTTCACCATTGGAAGGGTTACTGACTATGGAATTTGTGACATTGCAAATATGGGTGCGGCGATGGCACCTGCGGCAATGGAAACATTGACAGCGTTTTTTGAAGACACAAAAACAACTGAAAAAGATTATGACCTTATTGCAACGGGCGACCTTGGAAAACTTGGTTCGGATATTTTTAAAGATTTGATGCTTAAAAAAGGTTTTGATATGGAAAGCAACTATATTGATTGTGGACACATGATTTATAACATTGACCAAGGAACAATTCAAGGTGGAAGTGGTGCGGGGTGCAGTGCGTGTGTTTTTAACTCATATATTTTGCAAAAACTTGAAAATGGAGAGTTTAAAAAAGTATTGCTGATTTCTACTGGTGCACTTATGAGCACAACAACAAACCAACAAGGGGATACAATTCCGTGCATTGCACATCTTGTTGAAATGGAGGGAAAGAAATGATTACTTCGCTTTTAATGTATCTTAAAGTGATTTTGGTTGGTGGTGCAATTTGCACTTTGGCCGAACTGATTGTGATTCGAACAAAAATCACGCCCGCAAGAATCCTTGTTATCTTTTTGATGGTTGGTGCAATTCTTGGTGGTTTTGGACTTTATAACTATGTTGTGGAATGGGCAGGCGCAGGAGCAACTGTTCCTATTCTTGGATTTGGAAACACGCTTGCAAATGGTGCAATTGTTGCGGTTAAAAATGGCGG
>USTJ01000057.1 GCA_900557585.1 uncultured Eubacteriales bacterium | reverse complement strand
TATCAAGATGAAAACGGAAACAAAACCTATCAACCTTTCCGAAATCTGATAAATGGTGTTTGGGGTGCTGTTGGTGACACCTATCGTGTGAACGAAGAAGATCCAATAATTGATGGAAAACTCAATTTGAAGAGCATGTATTTCGACGTTGACACAACTGTTCACATTGTTGTTCGCGTTAAATCTGACTTTGAACTTTCAATTCACTCTCTTGGTGTAAACTCACGCTATACCCTTGTTCCAATTTTCAGCCCAACACAAAGTTTCATTGAAGAAAACCAAAAAGCAAATAGCGAAGATAAGATAGATTATTTATATTATATATTTAAACTTACTTACAATCGCGACCCTAACAACCGTTATAGCAGTTACATTGTTCACCCAAACCGTGGAGAGAACATGGCATATGACGCTTTGGTTGGAAACTATATAACCTTCTATAAACAATATTTCAATTTCTATGATAACAATGGAAATATCATAAACTATACAGTAAACAATGCAACAGGCAAAATCAGACTTTCTACTTACTATTTGAGTCAAATATGCACAGAAGCAACAATTGTAAGTGAAGTTGCTGGAAAAGAATATGACAATATTGAAAAGGCACTTTATGATTTGTGCTTAAAAATGAAAAAGCCTGGAACAGTTTATTGCGAAAGCGTATATCTAAAAGCAAATGTTGAAGGCTTTGAAACAGGAAAATATTCAAAACTTGAAGATATTTTCAGCATATTAAAACAGATTTTGAAACAATCTGGAAAATCTGCTCCATATATCATTCGAAGTGGACAAAGAAACTTTATCAACCTTTCAACAATTCCAATTTTCAACTATACCATTCAAGCACTTTTAATTGACAGCGAAGGTGACCAAATTAAATATGACGAAAAGACAAACAAAATCATTTTGCCATCGCTCAAACTTGATTTGGACAATTGCCCACTCGCTCTTGCAAACGCGCTTTACACAACTGGTGGAATAAACGGAAAAACCTATCTTGGAACTGGAACAACAATTGATATTTCTGGTGACCCATTTATTTATAAGCGCTATGATGATGGCAATGTTTCAATCACAACCATGCCATTTGATTCGCGTCACACAGAAATTGAATATGCTCTTGGTGAAGGCGGAAAGCCAAACCCAACACTTTTCCAAGACCTTACATTTGTTCAAAACTCTATCATTCTTTTTGAAGGAATTCAAAAAGCACCATCTGGTTATTTGTTTGCTGGTTGGTATGAACAAAAATATGACCGAGACAATGACACATGGTCGGAACTTGTGTTCATGAGTAACGATGAGCAAGCCCCATATGTTTCGCTTGCAACTGCCGACACTGTTGTTGTTGCAATCTATAAACGTGCTGTTGAGGTTACATTTGAATATGATAACCGCGAAATGGCATATGAAATGAGCAACGGACTTGTTGACAGCACTGGAAACAAACTTACAATTGTAGACAATCCAAGTGGAGGAATTGTAACTCTTTCAGGAAAATTCTTCTTTGATGCAAAAATCGAAGCAATCCTCTCTCCTGCTGGTGGTTATCGTTTCAATGGTATCAACTATACAGCAACCGCATATGACCGTGATGCAAACGGAGAAATCTTGAAAGATGACGACAACAATGTTCTTTCGCACCTTGTTGCAGAAGGAAATTCGCTCGGCAAATATTTCAAATTCTCCAACTATATCGGAAATGGAGAGTTCACAGAATGTGAAGCCGACGATGATGGAAACACCTATACCACAGCAATTTTAAACTCAATTTTGAAAGTTGAGTTCAACCTTAACACTGCAATTCGTTCTTCATCAGACGACCATGCAGTTGTTTGCGACAAACTTGTTTTGAGAATGGCAACAAAGAAACTTACACTTGTATACTTCTCTGTTGAAAATTTCATGGCAGAGGCAAATATGCCCTTAACACTGGATATAACTTTGCACTCATCAGAAAGTCATCTGGTGCGCTTATAGAAGAAGTTTTGTTCCAAACAATTTCAACCTATGGTGCTTCAATCAACTATACCGAACAATGGACAATTGGAAAAGACAGCACAAATGCAGACATCATGTATGACTTGTCTTCTGACCTTTCTGTATATGGATATTTCGATAACGACCTTGTTGACAGCCTTGTTCTTGTAACAATGAAAGATGAAGCCTCAACAAACACAATCCGTGAGTGGTATCTCAACGGAAACATGAGCCAAGACAAATACACTGCCTACTATCCAGAACTTTCATCTAACTATACCATTAAAACAAGTGGCATTGATGCTTTCTATAAGTTTGACATTGAATTTGAATATGCAGGTTCAGCGGAACTTGAAACATTCAACGGAAAAGAATATTTCGCTCTTGCAAGAGACAATGCAGTTTACTATGCAAAAGCAATCATCGACACTGGAAACCTTGTAACAAATATCAGCCACCGCACAGTTGAAAACATTCATGACATTTCAAATGCAAACAGTTCAACTGTTCCAACAGGTGCAACTGTAAACACCCTTCTTTCATTCAATGGTCGTCTTCAAAACGCCGATGGCGCAGGTTCAACTCTTGAAAATGACGCTATTGCTGCCGACCTTGAAAGAACCTATGTTTTCGAAACTGGTTCAACAATCAACCTTAAAGCA
Organism: uncultured Eubacteriales bacterium; assembly: GCA_900557585.1. Taxonomy (GTDB): domain Bacteria; phylum Bacillota; class Clostridia; order Christensenellales; family UBA1242; genus UMGS2069. The sequence goes on along the minus strand of USTJ01000057.1, from coordinate 2,811 downwards.
TATTCTTCTTTCATTATTGTTGATGGAAAATTATATGTGTTTGTTGGTTGGTTTTATAAATCCAGCGAATCTGATTCAACTGTATATCTCATCAGTTATAACAGTTCAATTTATGGCAAAACTCCAAAAGGATATTTCGAAGCAATCTATGTAAGAGCAAATGCTGTTAACTATAAAGTTACTCCAAACATGGAAAATGCCGACATCACTTTTGAAAGCGTTCAACAAATTGATGAAATCAGATTCTCTAACCAACACACTGAAAGCAGTCAAAGAACCAAAAATGTTGCAATTTACAATGAAGCATATGGCGTAAGTTATGCAACCAATGCTTTTGCAACAAGCGAAAACTCTGTGAAATATATTCTTGTTGGTGCCGACCTTCGTTTCACTGTAACCCCAATCATTGAACACATGATCGAATCTTGTGTTGTTGTTGGAAAACTTCAAGGAAACCTTAATGTTACCGCTTCTGACAACCCAGATTTCACAAATGCAAAAGACTATGTTGTTTCTGCAATTGAAGCAAACGACTATGTTGAAATCACTGCACAAGTTCAAAAAGGCTATATAATCAAAATCAAACAAACAATTTATAGCAGTTTTGACATGTCAACCGATGGTAAAGACCTCACCGACCCTGACGACTCAACCTATTCATATGTCCACACCACCCTTCGCGACAGTGCAATGACAAGTTACGACACTTTAAACGAAATTGTTGTTCCAATCAACACAACCGTTGAGTTCAGAAACACAACCGACAAATACTATTTCATTGGATATTTCATCAATGGTGAAATTGTTTCAAAAGTTGATGAAAAATATCTTGAAACCTATTCACAAAAAATCACAGGAAATCTTATTATCGAAGCACGTTATACCTATTATAACTATGTTGCAGTAACTGACATTCTTTCATCATCAAATTCAAGAATCTCAGGAAGTTTCGAATATACCCTTTCCTATATCAACCCAAGAACAAACCTTCTTGTAAAACATAAAAACGTTAGAGAAGTTTATGCTGTTCCTGCTGGAATTGTTGCAGACCTTAAACTTGACACAAAGTGGAACTCTAACCCATTCAAATTTGTTGGCTTTAAACTTCTCAACACCTATGGATATAAAATTTCAACTCTTTCAACCGAAGAAGAAACAAAAGTTTCACTTACACTTGACAAACGCTATGCATATAACAATGCGTCATCTTCTGTCAAACTTGATGGTGTAACTGGTGTTCAATTTGTTTATATCGGTGCTGTATATGAAACAGCAACAACCCTTACAATCAAAAGAAACATCACTCTTGGCGTTGGCAAACTTTATGAAACCGACGGCGCTGGCAAAAACATGACCGTTGAACAACTTAACGGAATGTTTAACATTTTTGTTGAATACACCGACACATCGGGCGTTTCTCAACGAATCAGCATGCCATCAAACCTTTCAAGCCTCAATTCTCTTTCTGGAATTGAAATCAAGAAAGGAACTTCATTCAACATTGTTCCTGTTCTTGACCCTGCAATCAAACACCGCTATATGGTTTATGATTTCGAGTTCAAAGACAGTGGAATCTCAAAGAAACATCTTGTAACCGTAAATGACGACGGAACATATACAGTTGAAGGCAACTCAACATTCACAAGCCTTGAATTTACAGTGTACTTCCGCCCTTGCAAAATTGTTACTCTTGTGAAAGAGATTCTTGATGAAGAGTCAGACGATCCAAATGTTGTTGTTGACTATTCATATACCGATTCAAACAGACAAACTGCAACTGGTTCAATTTCAGACACAAGCCTTGTATATTTGAATGTTAACGAATCAGACACAAGCATCAACCTTTCTGCTTCTGTTTCAAACAGCGACTATTATATGTTTGTTGGTTGGTATATAGATGGCGAATATGCTGGAAAGAACCTTTCAACAACAATTACAAATGCAAGTGTAATAACTGCAAAATTTGTTCGTATTGTTTCAATTGAAAAAGTGAAGAGAACTCTTACAAGCATTTCAGGAAACGAAACTGACATCACGAATAACAGCGCATATGGAAACATCTATATCACTGGAAACTTTGTTGAAGGAAATGATTATTCTGTTGAAACAAAAACCTTGAACGAAGTTAAAAATGGTGCAAAGATTGTTGCCGGAACAAAACTTTCTCTTTACACAGAGAGAAACGATGGTCTCCACTTCTTGCGTTTCATGATTTTGAAAGGCAACACCTATGATTATTATAGCCTTGACAATAACAACGCAGACAAAGAAAGTGATGGCTATTCTGCCGTTACAACTGAAATTACAACCGACATTTCAATTTCTGTTGACTTTGAAAATGAATATGACATTACATATCACATTTCAACAATCAACTCAGAATTAGCAATTGGTGACGGCTTAACACTTCTGAATAACGAAGCAACAAACAAAGTAACCGCTCATGCATACTATAATTCTGCAAAAGACAATGTTGTGTTCTATGCAACCTTATTAGACAACTATGCATTAAGAAGCATTACAATAAATGGATATTCTGTTGAATTTGTTCAAGATGGCGACAAATACACTTGCCCTATCCCAGCAAGTCAAGTTGGAAAGAATCTTGTTGTTAAACTTAATGTTTATGAATACACAACCGTTCGTGTTTATGTTTCTCTTGGTGGAACAAAACCTGTAAATCCTACTGGACTTCTTGTAAGCATCAACGGAACAAACATGGAACCAGGCTATTCAAGCGGATATGTTCAAAATACTCAAATTTATGCATACGACGCTCTCAACATTGGTGTCCGTGTTCAATCATATACC
>USTJ01000056.1 GCA_900557585.1 uncultured Eubacteriales bacterium | reverse complement strand
AGTGTTTTATTTATGGTAGTGGGGATTATAGTTGCATTAGTTATTAGCGTGAAATTTTGTGATACAAAAAGAAATTTGATTGGTAAATTGTTTGGGGAGAAAGATTAAAAATGTTATAATTTTCGCAACGAGGAAAAACGCATGAAAAAACTTTACTTTAAATATGGAACAATGGGTTGCAGTAAAAGCGCGCAAGCATTGATGACTGCTTTCAACTATAACCAAAAAGGATTTGATGTTCTTCTTTTGAAGCCAGCACTTGACACCCGAGACATGGTTGACGGAAAAATTGTGATTCACACAAGAATTGGACTTTCAAGAGAATGCATTGCTTTTTCAAAAGATGAGAATCTTTATGACCTTTCAAACAAATTTGGCGCAAAAGTTATCATTGTTGACGAAGCCCAGTTTTGCACCGCAGAGCAAATTGACCAACTGAAACAATTGACATGTGATGACAAAGTTGTTTTGTGCTATGGACTTTTGAAAAACTTTCGCGGTGAACTTTTTGAAGGAAGCAAACGCCTTGTTGAACTTGCAGAAAGTCTTATGGAAATTAAAAGCATTTGCAAGTGTGGAGCCAAAGCAACAATGAACGCAAGAATAATCGGAAACAGAGTTGTCACAAAAGGTGATGAAGTTGTGATTGGCGGAGACGAAAGTTATGAAAGCATGTGCTATTCTTGCTGGAAAAAATATCAAGACGAAGACATCAAATAGCGCAAATCATTTTCTTTTTCCCTTCTCTTTTGATTCCTTTCCAAACTTACATAAAAAACCTTACAAAACACACTATGAATAAAAAAAACATAATTATGCATCAAAACAAATAAAAAGCCACCAAACATTTGGTGGCTTTATTTTTTTCTTATAATTGTTTAATTTTGCCATAAGCATTTTTTTATTATTGTTTTGTTATAAGCAAATCTATAATGATTATTTTGCTATATGCATATCTAAAATAATTGTTTTTATATTTTTCTTACACTAATTTGCGCATATTTTTGTTCTGTTTTGCGCTTTTTAATCAGAAACACATTCAACATTACAGAATTTCACATTAAAAAACGCAGTGTGATTTTTCGGTTAATTTGCACAAAACAATTTATTGCTTTTTATTAAAGTTCCAATCTGCAATTTCTGGCATATCAACACCATATTCACGGATATAATCATGGTTTTCTTGAAGTTTGCGAGTTGCAAATTCATAAATTTCTTTATATTTAGGTTTTGACAAAGGAAGTTTATCAATTGCTTTTAAAAGTTGATGATAGCGGTCAACGCCGTTTACTTGGCGAATGTCAAACGCAGTTGTGATTGTTCCCTCTTCGTTATAGCCCGAAACAACCATGTTACGATTCTTTCTTGAATATGTAAGTTGATGAATAAGTCTTGGATATCCATGGAAATTGAACAAAATTGGTTTGTCTTCTGTGAAAAGAGCATCATATTCTTTGTCGGTGAGACCATGTGGATGGTCGGTGTTTGGAACGAGTTTCATGAGATCCACAACATTGACAAAACGAACATTCAAATCTGGCAAAAACTTTTTGAGAAGAGTTATTGTTGCAAGCGACTCGATTGTTGCAGTGTCGCCACAAGAAGCAACAATAAGGTCTGGATTTTTGGTGTTGTTCATTCCTGCCCATTTCCACTCTCCAACACCTTTTGCACAGTGTTCTTTTGCCTCATCAATTGAAAGCCATTGATATGTTGGGTGTTTTGAAGCAACAATCACATTCACATAGTTTTTGCTTTTTGTTGCATGATCGAAACATGAAAGCAAGCAGTTTGTATCGGCAGGAAGATAAACGCGCACAATGTCGGCTTTCTTTGCAACAATGTGATCCATAAATCCTGGGTCTTGGTGAGTGAAACCATTGTGGTCTTGTTGCCAAACATTGCTTGTCAAAATCAAGTTAAGCGAAGAAATTGGTTTTCTCCAAGGAATCTCTTTTGCAACTTTAAGCCACTTTGCGTGTTGAGCAACCATGCTGTCTACAACGCGGATAAACGCCTCGTAACTGTCAAACATTCCATGACGACCAGTAAGCAAATAGCCTTCAAGCATGCCCTCGCAAAGATGTTCAGAAAGATAACTATCGTGAATTCTTCCAAGAGGTGAAAGAAACTCATCGCTTGCATAGATTCTTTCGCAGAATGCACGATTTTCATATTCAAAAACTTTGTAAAGACGATTGCTCATTGCTTCGTCTGGGCTGAAAATTCGATAGTTTTTATTTTCACGGTTCAAAACAAACAAATCACGAATATATCCGCTAAGTTCAAGCATGTCTTGCGCTTTCACTGTTCCATGACCTTTGAACTGAACGGCATAGTTCTCGATTGGTGGAGTTTTAATTTCCTTTAAAAGCAGACCACCATTTGCATATTTTGACGCAGTGAGACGTTTGTCTCCTTTTGGCAAAATTTCTGCAATTTCTTTTTTCAAACGATAGTTTTCATCGAAAAGTTCATTTGGTTTGTAACTTTCAAGCCAGCCTTTTAAAAGTTCAAGATGTTCTGCTCTGTCCATTGAAATTGGAACTTGGTGTGCTCTGAAACTGTTTTCAATTTGTTTGCCGTCTACAACCTTTGGACAAGTCCATCCTTTTGGTGTTCTTAAAATGATCATTGGCCATTTGATTTGAGATTGAACTGCATTTGCGGTTTTCTTGATGAGCGCAATGTCTTCAATTGCTCTGTCCATTGCAAACGCCATTTTCTTGTGCATATCCATTGGGTCGGAACCCGAAACGAAATATGGACGATAGCCATAGCCATCGAACAAAGAAATGATATCATTGTCTGACAAACGCGACAAGATTGTTGGGTTTGAAATTTTGAAACCGTTCATGTGCAAAATTGGAAGCACAGTTCCATCGGTTTTTGGATTGATAAATTTGTTGCCAAACCAAGAAGTTGCAAGAGGTCCAGTTTCAGCCTCGCCATCACCAACAATGCAAGTTGCAATCAAATTTGGATTGTCAAGAACCGCACCAAAAGCGTGTGAAAGCGAATAGCCAAGTTCACCACCCTCATGAATTGAGCCTGGGGTTTCAGGAACGCAGTGAGAGCCAATTCCACCCGGAAAAGAGAACTGCTTGCAAAGGCGTTTCATGCCTTCTCTGTCTTCGGAGATTTTTGGATATACAGAAGAATATACGCCTTCAAGATATGAGTTTGCAACCAAGAAGTTTCCACCATGACCAGGGCCCGACAATAAAATCATGTCAAGGTTATATTTGCAAATTGCACGATCGCAATGAGCATAGATAAAGTTTTGCCCAGGAACTGTTCCCCAGTGTCCAACAATTTTTCTTTTAATGTCTGCCATGCAAAGTTCATGGTCACGCATTAAAGGATTGTCAAGAAGATAAAGTTGTGCAGCAGAAAGATAGTTTGCTGCATTCCAATATTTGTTAAGTTTGTCAAAATATTCAGGAGTTGAAAATTTGTCTTGCATTTTTGTTCACCTTTTTATTGATTTTCTTCATTATATCATATGAAACGCGCCAAATAATAATGATTTTCATAATTTGTTTTAAACAAATTTGTCGAATGTGTTCAGCTTTGGATTTTATTATAATAATAATCAAACAAAAAAAAGACTTGAAATCAAGACTCTTCGTTATTTGTTTTATTCGGTTTTATCTTTCGCTTCGGTTTCTGCTTTTTTAAGTTCAATAATCATGTTTGTTAAAACTGATAATTTTGCACTTAAAATGGCAGCATAACCCAACCCGGGTTCCACCAATTTATTACGATTCCTAAAACAAGATAAACCAAAACACTTAAAAGAACCAAAATTCCACTTATTGCACCCGAAATGATGACTACTTTTCTTTTTTCATTTTATCTTTTCCCCACACATATTCTATAATATTTACAGAAAATCCGCAAACAAACATATAAAAAGGTGCAATTTTTGCACAAAAAACAATAAAAAGCATGTTTAAAGCCAAAAATCGTTTGCCAAACACGTGTGTTTTATGGTAATACAAAAACAACAATATTAAAGGAGAAAACTATGAACAAAACTAAAAAAAGTTTAATGATTGTTTCGCTTGTAACACTTGCAATTTCTTGTTTGATGCTTATTTTGGCGGTTTTCAAGGTTGATGTTTTCCACGGCATCGCGCTCCGCTTCCTTTTGATTTTTGCAACGACATCACTTGCATGCGCAATTGCAATCAGCGAAATCAATATTATTGAAAGAAAAAGAATCCTTGGATTTGTTGGACTTGGACTTTTGGCACTTTCTGTTTTAATGGCTCTTGTTGTTTTCTGTTCTCCACTTCTTTTCAACTATAACGTGTTCAACAGAATCACCGGAATCGTTGCAGTTTTAAGTGTTGCATTCATTGCTGTTCTTTCAATTTATTCTAAACTTCAAAAGTCTCTTCTTGGACTTCAAATTCCAACCTATGTTGCTCTTGGCGTTTTGGCAATTATGATTTCAATTCTTATTGGTGGATTTAACCTTCTTGAAATCAAAGGTATGCTTGAAGTTTTGATTATTGACGCAATTGTTACAGCTGGACTTTTGATTGCTTCTTCTGTTATTGCATCAAAAAGAAAAGATGGTGATAAACCAGAAACAAAACAAGAAAGCGAACTTGAAATGCTCAAAAAAGAAAATTTGAGACTTAAACAAGAAAATGAAGAACTCAAAGCAAAACTTGCAGAACTTCAAAAATAATAGGTTTAGACACAAAACAAAATCAGGGTTTTCCCTGATTTTTTTATTTTCACTTGGAAATGCATTTGATTTGTGATAAAATGTTTTCATATTTGGAGAAAAGAAAATGTATAACAATTATAATTTTAGCAAAGAACTTGTTTCTCTTGCAGAAAAAACCGAAGAGAAAATTAAACCAATTTTTGAAAACATTGACCGCATTTGCATGAAAAACTCTGCAAAAGTGCTTCAAGCATTTCAAGCCGAAAGAGTGACAACAACCGACTTTAACGAAATTACTGGCTATGGTTTCTATGACGAAGGACGCGACAAACTTGAAAGAATCTATGCTCGCATTTTCGGAGCAGAAGACGCACTTGTTCGAAACCAAATCATGTCTGGAACACACGCCTTGGCTCTCACCTTTTTTGGACTTTTGAAGCCTGGTGACACTTTCATTTCAATTTCTGGCGACCCATATGACACACTTAAAAGTGTTATTGGAACCGAAGGAAACAGCAGAAACTCACTTCTAAAATATGGCGCAAAATATGAGCAAATCGAACTTGATGGCAACGATTTTGACATTCCTGCAATTGTGAAAAGACTTTCAAAACATGATGTTAAACTTGTTGAAATTCAAAGAAGCCGTGGATATAGCGACCGCAAAAGTTTGACAATTGATAAAATTGAAAGAGTTTGCAAAGCAATTAGAGAAGTTGATAAAAAAGTTATCATCATGGTTGACAACTGCTATGGCGACCTTGTTGAAGAAAAAGAACCAACCGAAGTTGGTTGCGACATTTTGGTTGGTTCTCTCATGAAAAATCTTGGCGGTGGAG
>USTJ01000055.1 GCA_900557585.1 uncultured Eubacteriales bacterium | reverse complement strand
TTTTGCAGGCTTCAACAATTTTTCTTTTGCTTTGTGAGATAAGTTTTAAATTTTGTTCAATTGTTCCGGTATAGAAATATGGTTTTGCGGTTACATAGTTTACAAAAGAAACATAGCGTTCTTGTGAAAAATCATAAATGTTTATGGTGTCAAGAGTAATTGTTCCGGTGTCTGGACGAATGCCTCGGCGAAGCATGTAAAATATTGCACGTTTTCCACATCCTTTTTCTCCTTGAAAAAGTGCAACTTGGTGTTGCAAAATTTGTGCAAAAAATGGTTTTATGGTTCCAAGAGTTTTGTTTGGTTTGTCTTCGCTTGAATATGAAACAAACGAAAATGTAATTGCTCCATCAATGTCGGTTTCGGTGTTTTTTCCAAATTCGATGAACTCTTTTTGAGGCATTTCAAGAAGCGATTTCACCCTCATGGCGTTTATGGCGCTTTCTTCAATGTCTTCTGAAATATTGCAAAAACACATGATTTTGTCTATTGCCGAAGTGAGATAGGGAACAAGAACCAAAAATATTGTAAGGTTGATTGTGCCATGGCAGACAAGTTTTGAAAGATAGAGGGTTAAAACAAAAACAACGCTTGTATAGAAAAGATAAATAAAGTTATCGCGAAAAGATTTGAGCCTTGTTCGCTTTTTATATTGTTTGATTATGCTTGAAACATTTTCGCTGTAACGATTTTTTAAACTGCTTTTAAGGTTGAAGTCTTGACCAATGATTCGGTTTTGAATAATGTCGGAAAAGGTTTCTGAAAGTTTGTCGCGCTCACCAAGAATGCTCAAATTTCTTTTTGCAATGCCACGACTTACAAAGTGAATGAGAAGATAAATTGCAAGCGAGCAGGCAAGAATTGTGAGTCCAACATAAAGGCTGTTTAAAAACATGATGACAAGCAGAATTATAAACTCGAAAAGACAGGAAAATTTGATTGAAGAAAAATCGCAAAAATCTGAAAGAGGAATGGTGTTGTTAGAAATAATGTTTATAAGTTTTTCCCGGCTACTATAAACAAAGTTGCTGTCGTCGGCAGAAAAAACTTTTTCAAAAACTTTATTTTGAATTTTTGGATAGATGTGTGAAAGTTGCTTGCTGTCTAGCAAATATTGAATGTGCCAACAAATTGCATAAAGTGCAAGAAGCACGAAACTTGCAACAATATTTTTTGTTGCGCCCTCTTGGTCAAAAACAACAAGACTTGAGATTGCATTTGCAGAAGGAACGCTTGAAACAACCTTGAAAACACTTGCAAGAAAGGCAAAAAAGAATTGGAAAAACCAAACAAGATTGTTTGGTTTTGCAACGCTATACCACATTTTAATGTTTTTTGCACTTCTCATGCATTTATTATTTGCTTTCTTTTGTGGTTTTATATCACCCATGAGTGAACTTTTAAAAGACTTACATATATATTATATATGTATAAATATTGTATTTTTATTAAATTATATGCAATTTTATTGCCATGCATAAAAAATTATGTTATAATTTAATAATCAAATTAGAGCCACTTTTATCATGCCCAATTTGAAAAACACATTAAGGAGCATTTATGAAATCTGAAATCAATCAAAAATGGGACAAAAGATTTATGGATATGGCAGGTCTTGTTGGTTCTTGGAGTTCTTGCATTCGTGAAAACAGACAAGTTGGAGCGGTGATAACAAAAAACCACAGAATTGTTTCAACAGGATATAATGGTGCTCCTGCTGGTGTAAAAAACTGCAAAGAACGCGGGGTTTGTTTGCGTGACCAACTTCACATTAAAAGCGGAACAATGCTTGAAATGTGCATTGGAATGTGCGCAGAACAAAACGCAATTGCCCAAGCGGCAAAAATGGGAGTTTCTGTTGATGGCGGAACAATTTATGTAACTCATCGCCCATGCCCAGTTTGCACCCGAATGATTATCAATGCAGGAATCAAAAGAATCGTTTATAAAGATGAGTATCCAAACGACTTCTCTCTTCAACTTATCAAAGAAGCCGGAATTGAACTTGATCATTTCGAGGGTTAATATATGAAAAAATTTCTATCCTATGTTTTAACATTTGTCATAATGTTCATGCTGTCAGCAACTGGAACAATTTGGCTTGCTAAAACAGCAAACAATACTAACAACAACAATTTCGTTCCAGACGGTGGAAACCAAGGTGGCGCAGAACAAACCAGTTTCTTCTCTGGAATTTTGTCAACATTCAATGAACACAAACAATTTAACATTTCGGGTGACATTGAAGTTGAATATGACAACAAAAATATTAACCTTTCGATTTTTGCAAGTGTTGACATTCAAGACCAAACAAACATTAAAGTTGATGCACTTTTGAAAACTCAAATTGATGGCAGAACTTTTGCAGTTTCAGTTATCTATTATAACAGCACAATATTTGTTTCATTCAACAACGTGAGTGTAAAGGCAGAGGTGAAAAATCTTGCAGACCTTGGCACAAAACTTCTTGACCTTTTCCCAGAACTTAAACAAAAAGTTGGTGAAGCAGACCTTTCTGCAAAAATGGAAGAAATGCTTCCTTCGCTTATGGGAGCACTCAACAACCCTGTTGAAGAAACTCTTCCAAACGGAGACAAGAAAAATACAATCGACTTTGAAAACCTTGCGGTTGCGTCAATTATAACCGACAGTGAGGGAATGATTAAAGGTGCCGATGTTTCAACCTATGAACTTTATGGCATCAAAGCAAACCTTTCTCTTTCAATTGCTTTTTCAGACAGCGTTGTTATTGAAAATCCAGAAACAAGACTTGTAAAGAAAAACTATCTTGAACTTTCTCGTGTCATGAACATTGTTTCAGACATGAAGAATTGGCAAAACTTTGAAACAAATGTATACTTGTCGCTTTCTTCAACCTATGGAGATTTCGATTTTGGATTCAATGTTCTTTCAAGAATCAAAGACAATGCGTTCATGGTGAAAATGAACTCTTCATCTGAAAGAAAACTTGAAAACATGTTTGTCAAATTTATTAATAACAATGCCTATGTTTGCTTTGGCGATGTGAAAATTTTGATTTCCGACGAACTTGTGAACCTTGCGGGGAACAAGATTCAAGACCTTGTTTCAAAATTTATTGGAACAAACGGAAAGTTTGCGTTTAATGATGAGTTGATTTCAAGCCTTACAGAAAAAGCAAAAGGCGTGAACATTTCAAACATTTTTGAAATTTTAGACAAAATCAAAAAACTTGAAGTTTCAAACGACAAACTTGTTTTGGACACTGAATATGGAATTGTTACAGTTTCACTTTCAGATTCTAAAATTGAAAACATTGTTGCTTCTTTCAAATATAAAGAAAATCAAATTTCATTTGAAATCAGTTTTGAAAAATCTGAAAAAGAAATTTCGGCTGAAAACAAAGAAGAATATTTCAACTTATATGAATTAGCAAAAGAAAATGCTAAATTTTACAGTTCTTCAGCATTCGACATTAAAGCAAATCTTGAACTTTTGAAAAACAGTGACAGAGTTGCTTTGCTTTCTGGAAATGTTGCATTTGATTTCAGAAAACCATATTTAAACACAAATCTTATGCTTGACATTGGTCAAGAGTTCAACATTTCTGCAATCTATGAGGGCGACACTGCCTATGTTCAAATTGACAATGTTTTTGTAAAGATGAACAAAGCAGATTTTATAAAACTTCTTGACGAATTTAACGTTGAAAACAACATTGAAGAAAAGAAACAAGAAACCCTTGAAAAACTTAGAAACGAACTTCAAAAACAATTTGAAAACATGAAGTTTGAAGACATCAAAGAAAAACTTGATGCAATCAAAGAAGTGAAAATCAATGCTTCTGGAATTGAAGTTTCGGTTGACCTTTCAGTTTTCGGACTTTCTGGAATTGGACATTTTGTTTTAAACATTGAAAAAAACATTGTTTCAGACATCTATCTTGAAAACTTTGGTTTCAATGAATATGTCGTTTCGGGAGAGATTGAAGTTCTTTCAAACACAATTTCTGAAAAAGAATTTGACAAAACAAAATATCTTGATGCATATGCACTTTATCAAAATGTAAAGAGCCTTCAAAGTTTGAACGAGGCAAAAGCAAGTGTTGTTCTTTCTTCTGTTTTAGAGGGCAACCGCGTTTCACTTTCTGCAACTGTTGGAATGAACAAAGCAAGCGAATATTTGTTTGCAAACGGAAAATTGACCTTGAATGGCGAAAAATATGATTTTGATGTTCAAGCATTTGAAAAACAAATCTATGCAAAACTTCAAAACATTTTGGTGAAGTTCAATCTTGATTGGATTAAAGAACTTGCTGGCGGAATGGTGAATAAAGAGCAAGCAACAAAAATGGTGAATGGCTTGCTTGAAAAACTCAAATCATATTTGCCAGAAAACTTGCAATCATTTGATGTTTCACTTTTGCAAAGTGTTAAAGATTTCAAAATCAACACAAACGAAATCTATGCAAAACTTGATGGCAACATTTTGGGGCTTTCAACAGATATCACATTTAAAATTGAAATCAGAAACAATCAAATTTCTTCGTTTGAACTTTTGAACTTTATCACAAAAGAGGGCAACGAAGTTTCTGTGAAAGCAAACTTCTATTTCACAAGTGTTAAACCTGCAAATGTTGAAAAAGAAAAATATCTTGATGTTGAAACACTTTTAAACAATGTTTTAAACACTCTTGAATCAGACAAACTTAATGCCAACATCTCTGCATCGCTTTATAGCAAAGATGGAGCATACTATAACAAAGAATATGACTTTGTTGTTGCTTTAAACAAACAAAAAACAGCATATGAAAACAACATGTTTGCGCTTATCGAAGCAGTTTATCAAGGAAAGAAAATTTCTCTTGAAACAATTTTGCAAGATAACACAATCTATGCAAACCTTAACAATTTCAAAGTTAAAGTTGCAACCGACAAGATTTTGGAAACTGTTCACACAATTTTGCAAAAGTTTGGAAAAGACCAAAATCAATATAACAACATCATTTCAAAAGTAATTGACATTTTGAATTGTGGAAGTATTAAAGAGATTCTTTCAGACCTTGACATTGATCTTGGCAGTGGCAACATGAAAGAAAAACTCAACATTTCAAAACTTGCAGAAAGCATTTTGAATGCACAAATCAATGCAAACAAAATTGTTCTTGTTTTGGAAGATGGCACAATTGAAAACTTGCCAGAACTTCAAATTGAAATTGACCTTGATAACTCTGCACTTTCAAAAATCAAAATTGACAAGTTCGAATTTGAAAATGGTGCAGTTGACATTGATGTGAAGTTTGACACAGCCGAAAAACAAATCAAAACTCTTGGCACAAGCGAGAAAGAAGAATATATCAGACTTGACCGTTTGGCAGACCTTGCTGTTTCAACCTATGAAACTTTGAAAAACAAAGTTATCAGCGGAACAATGCACATTGACTTTATCTTTGGTGGAGAACACAACATTGTTCTTGCTGAATATGGAATCAAATATATTTCAGAAGAAAACCGTTTGAGCGGATATATCAAAGCATCATTCAACGGCGTGACACTCAATGTGTTCTATGTTGACAGCGTGTTCTATGTTGACTTTGGCGGTGTGA
>USTJ01000054.1 GCA_900557585.1 uncultured Eubacteriales bacterium | reverse complement strand
AAATAGTTTTATACATTTTGAAAACCAAACTTAATAACCAACAAAAAAGCACCAAACTTATTGGTGCTTTTTTATAATGTTTGTTATATCTCTTCAACAATAGGTTTTTCTTTCTTGTACCAATCAATCTTTAACTATTTAAACACAAAATATTTCATCAATATTCATTTTTTAACCAAACATCAAATCTTTACTATATAAAGGAAGTGAACAGAAAAAACACCAATTGCTTGGTGTTTTTTCTTTTGATTTTATCCAACTTTTTCGTCTTTTTCAATGTAGGCACATCCACAAACGATAAGATTTTTCAACGCATTCCGCATGCTGTCGTATGCTCTATTTGCTCAAAATGACAAACAAAGTTTTTCTACTATAAAGTTTTATATATCAATTTACACTATAAATATATAGACTTGGGATTAAAACTGGCACAAAAAAACAGCAAATTAAAAAAAAGACCCAGGCGGGTTGCCTGAGTCTTTTTTTACTTTTATTTGAAACTATTTAATCAAATTGTTGAGTTGTTCATAGGTGAGTTTTTCTTTATATTCAACTTTACCTTCGTCAGTATATTTTTTGAGCATTGCATTTCTGAAGTCTGCATAGAATGTTCCTTTCTCTCCAACAGTTTTTTCTTTAATCAAATCGTATACATACTCATAAAGAGTTTGTGTTGAAAGGTTTGAAACATAGTTATTTTTAAGTTCTTCAACAATTTCATCGTCGCTCTTTCCTGTGATTTTCACAAGTTCGCCTGGTTCATAAACACCAGTTATCATCATCATGTGAACGCCATAGTCTGAAACAACATATTTGATTTCTTCGCCAAGTTTTTTTGTTTCGTCTTCAATTGAAGCATACATTTCACGAGCGCCGTTTGTGAAATCTTTAACGAAACTGCCATGGTTATTGTTTTCACTTGTAATTGTGAAGCCAAGAACTCCTGCAAGTTTGTCGTTTGTGAGAGAACCAGTGTCTCCACTATATTTCCAAGCAAATTCGTTGAAAAGAAGTGTTCTTACACGGATGTCTGCAAGATTTCTTTGTTCTGCGTTCATTGCGATATATTCATCGGTTTGATGAAGTTCGGTCAAGCGTTTGTTTGCTTCTTCATTGAATTTTGAAACAATTTCACCAATTGTGATTTTGAGTTTATTTCCATTGGCATCTTTAACAGTGTAGCCATCGTCATCACGATAGGTTGTTTCCATGTTTTCAATGTCTGATGTTCCGCCAACAAGAGCAGCACGAACTTGTTCGTAATAATTTCTGATTTCAAGGTCTTTTGCTGTGTCATAACCATTTGTGTTTTTGAGTTGTGACAAGATTTCATCGCTATATGAAATAAGAACGTGTTGAACTGAAAAGAATTTATATTTTCCGTTATAGTGATACAAAATGAGTGTGTCATTATCAGTTGAAGTTACAACTTCAATATAGTTGTCTTCAACAGTGTTGCTTTCGGTTGAAGCGTTCAAAAGTTCTTTAAACTTCTTTACGATTGCAGCGTTTGAATAGTGGTCGGTGTATCCCTCATCACTTCTTGCAGAAGTTGAGTTGATATAATCTTGATAAAGTTCTTGAAGTTTAGATTCATAATAACTTTTATAAACTCTTTCAACTTCGGTCTTTATCACAGTGTTTCTGTTTGTGTCTTTGTTGTTTGCTTTTGCACTTAAAACAAGAGATGAAATATATTGTTCATATGCTTGATTACGAACTTTGAGTTCGGCTTCGGCAATGTCTTCATAAACTGGATTTTCTTTATCTTTTGAAGTGTTATATTTGAAAAGTCTTGCTTTAAGTTCTGGAATTTTACCATCAATTTCAGGAGCTGTTGCCTGAGTTCCTGTTGCTGGTTTATATTCAACTTTTTCGAACTTATATGGTTCATATTTATATGCTTTTTCTTCACTATCTTTTGAAGTTTGCAAACGTTTTGGCAAATCTTCATCTTTTGCACCCTTGCTTGTCAAGATTGCTTTTTCAGCAGTTGTAACCTGATTGTCGAAATAGTCAAAAACATTTTTCCAAATGTCTTTATAATCTTCATCGGTCACAACAATTGTGTTGTTTGCAATAAGTTTTTTTGCTTCTTGCAAAGTAAGTTTGCTTGCAATGACTGAACGATAGAAAAGGTCTGCAATTTGCTCTTCACCATAATAATAAAAATATGAAGAGTTTTGAGAATAGAAACTATAATAAAGTTGAGAAAGTTCTTCTCTTGTAATTTGTTCTTCTCCGATTACAAGTTCAACCTTGTTTTTATCTTTGCCATCGTTTGACACAAAAAGCGAACAGCCTGTGAAAACAGACAAAAGCATGAATGTGCACAAAACAAGTGAAAATAGTTTTAATTTAAAGTTTTTCATCTTTCCTCCAAAATCTAGCCTCGAATGCTATGAGTTTACATAATAACTTTTATAGTATAAAGCAATGTGAAATAAAAATCAATCACTTTTCGCAATTTTTAAACTGCTTTCATAAATTCTTTCAATAAATTGAAATTATCTTCGGCATTTTTGCTTCGTTTAAAGCAAATTTTAGAGCCGTTTGTAAAATCAAGCGAACACTGAAAGCGGAACTTGTAAATAAGTTCGCCAATTTCTTCATTTCCAATGATTTTGTCTTTGCTGTCAAACACAATTTCAAATGCAGACAAAGAAGACACAACACTTTCCGCTTTAAGTTTTGACGCTTTTGCCTTGATATATGCAACATCAATAAGGTTTTGAACAACTTTTGGAACTGGCCCAAACACTTCGGAAAAGTCGTGAAGAACACGGTCTTTGTCTTGGTCATTTTTAATGCCGGCAATGGTTTTATAGGCAACCATGCGGTCTTCACTTTTGGTGATATAGGTGTCTGGAATAAACGCATCAACCGCAACCTTGATTTGAACATCATTTTCTTCTTGAACCTTTTGTCCACGAAGTTCGCTGACAGCCTCGGCAAGAAGTTTTGAATAAAGTTCATATCCAACTTTTTCCATGTGTCCGTGTTGCTCGGCACCAAGAACATTTCCGCTTCCACGAATTTCAAGGTCTCGCATTGCAAGTTTGAATCCGCTTCCAAACTCGGTGAACTCGCTGATTGCGTCAAGACGCTTATAGGCATCTTCGGTGAGAACCTTGTTTGGGTCATAGGTCAAATAGGCATATGCCATGCGGTTTCCACGCCCAACTCTTCCACGAAGTTGATAAAGTTGAGAAAGCCCAAAGTGGTCGCTGTCAACAACAATCAATGTGTTTGCATTTTCAATGTCAATTCCATTTTCAATAATGGTTGTGCAAATCAAAACATCAGCCTCACCGTGATAGAACTTATAGATAATGTCTTCAAGTTCCTTTCCTGGCATTTGACCATGCCCCACCAAAATTTTTGCATTTGGAACAATTTTTCGAACACGTTCGGCATAATCATAAATCTTTGCGACAGAATTATATAAAATGAAAGTTTGTCCGTTTCTGGACATTTCTTTTTCAATTGCTTCTTTCACAAGTGATGCTGAATATTCGGTGACATAGGTAGCAATTGGAAGACGCTGGCTTGGCGGTGTTGAAATGATTGAAACATCACGAATACCCGAAAGCGACATGTGCAAAGTTCTTGGAATTGGCGTTGCACTGAGTGTTAAAACATCAACATTTGGATATTTAAGTTTGATTTTTTCTTTGTCTTCAACACCAAATTTTTGCTCTTCATCAAGAATGATAAGTCCAAGGTCTTTAAAGTTTACATCTGCACTCAAAATGCGATGAGTTCCACAAAGAACATCAATTTCGCCACTTTCAACTTTTTTTAAAATTTCACGCGCTTGTTTTGGCGTTTTGAAGCGGTTCAAGACTTCGGTTTTAACCCCGAAATTATCCATTCTTGCACGCGCAGTATTATAGTGTTGCTCACAAAGAATGGTTGTTGGTGCCAAAAAGGCAACTTGTTTTCCGTCTACAATTGCCTTGAACGCAGCACGAAGTGCAACCTCGGTTTTTCCAAAGCCAACATCACCACAAAGAAGACGATCCATAACTTTTCCTTGTTCCATGTCTTGCTTAATTTCAGAAATAGAAACAAGTTGGTCTTCGGTTTCAGTGTATGGAAAACTGTTTTCAAATTCAACTTGAAGATCGGTGTCTTTGCTATATGCAAAGCCCTTTTTCTTTTCTCTTTCAGCATAAAGTGCCAAAAGGTCAAATGCAAGTTTCTTTACCGACGACTTTACTTTCTCTTTGACTTTTGCAAATTCCTGACCGCCAATTTTAGAAAGTCTTTTTGGAGCCTCGGCACCCGAGAACTTGTCAAGCATGTTCATTTGGTCAATTGGAACATAGAGTTTGTCGCCGTCACGATAGCGAACAACAACATAGTCTTTGGTTCCAAAGTTTCCAGAAAGTTTTGTAACACCCTCACAAATTCCAATTCCGTGGAAAGAGTGGACAACATAGTCGCCAACTTTTGGGATTGAAAAAACATTAGAGCGTTGAACTTTGAGTTTGTTTTCTTTTGCTTTTCTTGGCAAAATGTCATAGGTTCCAAGAACAAAAATCTTTTCATCTGGCAAAATAAAGCCCGACGCAAACTCTTTTGGAATAATTGAACTGTTTGTTTCACTCAACTTGTCTGGATTTGAAATATCATATTCGACACCACTGTTCAAAAGCGTTTTTTTCAAATATTCAGCATCTTGCTGAGTTTTTGCAAACAATATTGAACGGTAGCCGTCAAAATCATATTTTTTAAGGTCTTTTGCAAGAAGTGCAAGATTGTGAGTGTATCTTGAAACTGGCGAGGACTTTATGTTTAAAACAACCTTTGGATTAAAAAATCTGTTGGTGTTTGTAATTTTTTGAAAAGCCACAGAAATGTGGTTTGGAAGTTCGTTTAAAAACTCTGAAAACTCAAAAGTGTTTCCAGTTTTTGAAAGCAAAACATTGTCTTTTTCAAGACGTTTAATCTGTTCGGTTTTTTCACGCTCGAAAGAAATGCTTTCGTCATAAACCATTTTGCACTCATCAATCAAAACCGCAAAGTCTTTGACATAGTCAAAAATTGAAGATTTATTCTTGATAAGCGGGAAAATATAATCAAGTGAAAAGCCCGAAGTTTCGTTTTCAAGTTTAAACTTCAAGTCGTTTATGTTTTTCACATATTCTTCTTTTTCGGTTCCATCTTCAAACTTTCTTTCAAGGCATTTGTCCAAATATTTTTGAATCAAGGCAACTTCGTTATCTTCAAAAAACACATTTGAACATGGCAAAATTTCAATTGCTTTAACGCTTTTGCCCTTTTTCATTGTTGCGCCGTCAAGTTCGCAAATGCTTTCGATATATTGGTCGAAAAACTCAACGCGATACATTGTTTCAGCCTGCATTGGAAAAACATCTAAAATGTCACCACGAAGAGCAAACTGACAAGGTGCAGAAACAAGGTCTTCTCTTTTATATCCCGCCTTTACAAGTTTTTCGGCAAGCGCAGATGGTTCGATTTTTTCATCAACTTTAATTTTGATAAAGTTGTTTAAAATTGCCTGCTTTGTTGGATAAAGCGAAAGCACAGCCGAAACTGGCAAAACAAGAACATCAACCTCTCCCGATGCAAGGCGTGAAAGTGTCACAAGATTGTCAATATTTGTTTCGTTGTTTTTTGCACGCGAAAATGTAAAATTGTCTGGTGCAGGT
>USTJ01000053.1 GCA_900557585.1 uncultured Eubacteriales bacterium | reverse complement strand
CTCGATCTTGGAAGGCTTGGTATCGGCGGCTTTTTCCTCGGTATCATCGGGGACATCGTTGTTTTTCAGCTCTTTTTCTTTGACCTTGGATCTCGGAACGTCAATTTTTATCTTTCTTTTTTTATTTTCAATATGTCCCCATAATGCGAATAGCCATCAATTTCATATGTGAAACTGTCGCCAACCTTTTTACCAATCATGGCTTTTGCAAGTGGCGTAACTTCATATATCTCGCCATTTTCAACATTTTTGTTGTCATCAAGCACAAATTCACTTACAATCTTCACTTCGCCACTATCGCGATAGGTTGAAACTGGACCATGACCACCCGTGGCGTGCAAAATTTTATAACTTTCAACGCAGCCATCAATTCTAACCAAAACTGTGTCACCCGCACCAACACGATAGAAACTTGAATATTTCTTATTTCCATAATTTTCCTCGGTCAAGTCTCTTCCAATCGACGAAGGAGTTCTCCTTGTTTTTAAACTTGCGCTAAACACATCTGCGTTATCATTTGGGATAGAGTGCCTTATGGCTTCATTATATTTGTTGTCCAATTTGATTTCATTTTCAAGACGATAAAACAAAGACACAGCATCTTTTTTGTCCGCTATTAGTGATGGGTCTTGAATCGAAAATGTGTGAAAGTTGCCTTTTCGGTCCACAACCGTATAATAGCCACCCTTTTTGTCGGTGATTTTATAAACTTCGCCAAGACAACACCAACTATCTTTCCAAACTCGATAGAATTTTTGACCAATATTCTTTTCTTCCATAACCAGTTCCCTATTTTTTCATTTGTTTTTATAAATTATAAATGAAATTAGGATGATGTGTCAACAATTTTGGATGATGTATCATCCTAAAAATATACAAAAATAGGTTATATTAGAAAAGAGGACAATATGAAAACAATAAACGAAGCCGTTGTTGAAAGATTGCTTTTTCTGATGAACGAAAGAAACCTTACGCAATATAAACTTGCACAAGAAAGTGGAGTTCCTTTTGCAACAATCAAAAGCATCATGCAACGAAGAACAAAAAACATTACACTGAAAACAATCATCATGCTTGCTGACGGGCTGAAAATTTCACCCGCAGAATTTCTTGAAGACAAAACCTTTCAAGTTGAAAATTTAAAAATTGACTAAAAAAAACACAAACCAATAAGTTTGTGTTTTTATTTTGCTTTTATTTTATTTTTTTTCAACTTTTACGCCCGCTCCCTACTCAAAATCTCTGCCAAAAATAAGATTTTGCTTTCAAACAAGCAAAAACAAAAATATTTTTCAGTTTCAAATTCTATCTGATTTTCTTATTGCCAAATTTTTGAAGACCCGCTTCATATGCAACAAGAGTTGACGCAAAGCCAACATTGAGCGATTCGCAAGAGCCAAGCATTGGAATGATGATGCTTTCAGAATTTTTAAGTTTTCGCCACGAAGCAGAAATGCCAGTGTGTTCATTTCCAGCAACAATTGCAATTCTTCCAGAATAGTCAATTTCTCGATAACTTTTCTTTGCTTGAAGGTCGGTTACAACGCATTTGAAATTGTTTTTTGCAAGCCAATCTTGAACCTCGCCAATTTCTGCTTCAAGAATTGGAAGCATGAAACTTGCACCAAGGCTTGAACGAACAAGACGGCTGTTTGAAAGACGTGCTTGTTTGTTTACAACAATTGCAAAGTCACCACCAGCACAATCAAACGAACGAAGAATTGCTCCAATATTTCCCGGCTGTTCAAGCCCATCCATTACAATTGCAAGAACATTGTTTTTGCCCTTGAACATTTCTTCAATGTCTTTTAAAGTATAGTTTTTAAGTTTTGCAACAATGAAATATTCGTCATATCCCTCACGGTCGCTGATTTTTTTGCAAGATTTTTCAGAAATTGCAAATGTTTTCTTGGCATACAACGCCATGTTTGCGATTTTTTCAATGTCTTTTTCTGGCAAAGTGCCACTTATAAGTTTATCTGCATTATAGAAAAATTGCAAAACCTCAAAGTTTTTTTCAATAAGTTTATCAACCGCCCAAAGCCCCTCGCAAACGAACAAGGTTTTGTCTTTACACTTGTTTTCAACAAGTGATCTTACATTTGCAACCTCGTCTGATGAGATTCCTGCGACAACCGATTTTTCCCGAATGGCGGAAATTTGTTTGTTTATATCAATCATTTTTTATCTTCCTATAAAAGTTTAATAAGCAAAAGAACCAAAAGCCCAACACCAAGAATGCCCGCGCCAATTGTTCCCAAAATTTTCCAAACAGATTTTGGAGCACTGCCCGTATATTTCCCGGTTTGACCGTTGATATAGCAGTGATATTCTTTACCCTTATATGTATAGTGGTTTGCCCAAATTGGAACGCCAACATAGTTGAAAGCCTCGTCTTTAAACCTTGTTTTGCAAACAAAATTTTCAAGCGAATCAAAGTTTTTGCGAACGCGCGATTCAACTTCTTTTTGGTTTTGATAGGACATTTCATCTTTATATTTGTCATACACAATATGAAGGTCGCGATTTGTGTCGGTCACATAGAAGCCCAAAACATAATCGCTTGAATATGGAATTGCTTTTGAAAAATCATAGTCACCAATTTCCGAAAGCACTTTGTCATCAATTTTTCGGTTTCCACTTAAAAGCACGTTTTCAAAGCGTTCTTCTTTGCTTTTTTCCTCTGGATAATATCTCACATATTCATGGTCTTCTTTGTCAAGATATTTTTTCACACCAACATAGGAATATCTGATGTGGGTTTCAAAACCAAAACGCCATGTTGGGTTATAGACACCAATAAGTTTTTGCGACCTTGCCATTTGTGCTAAATCTGATGGAGCAAACTTTCTTGACTTTACGAAATTTTGAAAAATTTCACCCGCTTTGTCTTTTGAAATTTCAAAAGGCACAATTCCGTCCGGAATCAAAACCGACTCTGACTTTTTAATCAAATTTGTGTTTCCGCAAGATGCACAAATCCCGAGAGGTCGTTCCTTTCCTGAAATGATTTTAGAGCCACATGCTGGGCACTCATATTGAGTTTCGTCAACTCTGTTGTCATTTTGGTCATAGTCAAAAGAATAGACTCTTCTTTTGATTTGTCCACTTTCGGTTAAAACCGGAAACTCACTTCCGCAACTTCTGCAAACAAGACATTTTTTGCTTGGGCTGAAAACAAGTTCTGCCCCACAATTTTTACATTTAGAAATTTTTGCCATTTTTTTCACCTTTATATGAATATATTATCATTTTATCAAAGTGATAGCAAGCGAAATTTTAAAGTGAAGAAACACTTAATGGCTAAAACTCATACAATAAGTTGCAAAGGAGACAAAAATGCGTTTTGTTATAAAGTTTGGTGGAAGCAGTCTTTCCACAGTTTCAAAAGTTAAAAAAGTTGCAGAATTTGTTTCATATTTTCTTAAAACCAAGGCAAACGAACTTGTTATTGTTGTAAGCGCAATGGGAAAAACCACCGATGCACTTTTGAATCTTGCAAAAAAAGCAAACAAAAATCTTCCAAAAGAAAAACTTCCTGAACTTGTTTGCATTGGTGAAAAAATAAGCGCAAACGTTCTTTCGCTTGCACTTGAAAACATTGGCGTTGACAATGTTGTTCTTTATCCAGAAAACATTCGCATGTTCTGCAAGGGCGAAAACGATTGTGGGGTTTTGACCCACATTGAAACACAAAGAATTTTGCACACACTATCGCAGAAAAAAGTTGCAATTGTTCCCGGTTTTCAAGCAATTGACCAAAGCGGAAATTTGTGTATGCTTCGTCGCGGAGGGTCAGACATTTCTGCAACCGCACTTGCTTCGGCACTGAATGCAAAATGCGTTATTTATACCAATGTTAAAGGATATTTTTCCGCAAATCCAAATCAAATTAAAACAGCCAAACAACTTGAAAATTTAAATATTCAAGAAGCAATTGAACTTTCTTCTTGTGGGGCAAAAATAATGGAACAACAAAGCCTTGAAATTGCACATGCATGTGACACCGAAACCGAAGTTCGCAAAAGTCAAACCAAAAACGGAACAAGTCTTTATAACTTTCCTGTTCAGTTTTCACGCACTGATGCGCTGTCTTTTAAAAACAATCTTGTTTTGGCATATTCAAAAAACGCAGATTTTCCGCAAATTATCCAAAATATTTGTGAAAAACAGGCTCAAAACATTTATTTTGACCATTTTTCAAATAAAAATGCGCAATTTTTTCACGCAGTTTTAGACAATATTTCAAGAGAAGATAAGTCAGCATTAAAAAACCTTGAAAAAACAACCTTGAAAAAGTGTGAAATGATTACAATTGTTGGTTGCGGATTTACAAATCACGAGAAACTGAAATCTTATTTGTATAAAACATGCCAAAAATTAAACATTTTTACATTTATAATTTCAATTTCACCAACAACCATAAAAATTGTTACAAAACCAAACCAAGCACTTTTGCTTTCAAAAGCGCTTCACAATGACCTTATAAAAAGGAGAAAAATATGAAACTTTTTGGAAACTATACTGCACTTGTAACACCATTTTTAAGCCAAAGCAAAGTTGACTATGCATCGCTAGAAAAACTGCTAGACAAGCAAATTTATGAAAATACTGACGGCATTGTTCTGTTTGGAAGCACTGGTGAAGGACACACACTTACACTTTCAGAAAGAAAGCAAATCATGAAAATTGCAAGAGAAAAAGTTCCAAAAAATATTCAACTTATTGTTTCGATTTTAGGATATTCAACGGCAAGTTGTAAAAAAGAAATTTCGCTTTTCGCAAGCCTTGGTGCCGATGCTTTTTTGATTGCAGTTCCGCCATATATAAAGCCAACACAAAACGGAATAAAAAAACACTTCACCGCCCTTGCAAACTTTTCGCCCGCTCCAATTATCCTTTATAACATCAAATCCAGAACAGCAAGCACAATTGAGTTTGAGACTATGAAAACGCTTTCTGCTCACCCAAACATTATTGGAGTTAAAGAAGCATCAACATGCTTTTCAGACATTGTGAAAGAAAGTGAACTCATTTGTGATTCTTTTCAAATTTTATGCGGAAACGACAATTTCATTTTACCAATGCTTTCAGTTGGAGCATGTGGGGTTGTTTCGGTTCTTGGAAATGCAATGCCCGAGTTTGTTCACTCTCTTTTTGAAATGTATCCATTTGACCCAACACTTGTGAAAAACTTATATCAAAAATTTGAACCACTTATAAATGCGCTTCAAGTTGAAACCAACCCGATTCCTATCAAATATTATTTATCGCTCTTTTCTCTTGTAAAACCAATCTATCGGATGCCACTTTGCCAACCTTGTGCAAAACACAAAAAACTGATAAAAGAAATTTTCAACAAAATCATATAAAAATAACAAAATTTGAAAAAACACTGTTTTTTTGTTGAACAATTTTTTCAACATATGCTAAACTATAATCAGTTTTAAAAAAAGGAGAAAAACTATGGCAAAAAAATCAAAAAATAAATTGCTCGGAACAATTTTAAGTTTTGTTGCACTTGCTCTTGCTGTTGTGTCAATTGTAATGTTCTTTGTGCCAACAATCAAAGCAAAAGATTCAGACAACCGTGCATTTTCAGCATCTGAGATTTGCTTTATCAGCGTTGAAAAAGCAAAAGAAAAAGCACAAGAAGAAACAACAAACCTTAACCTTAACAAAGCAGCACACTATACAGAACTTGCATCTCTTAAAAACAATGACAACTATAAAGGAAAACTTGGCTTTGCCGCTTGGATGGAATTTACAGCCGCTGTTGCAGGGGTT